>JBAURA010000661.1:0-3592 GCA_049580985.1 Chloroflexia bacterium | reverse complement strand
CCCATTGCCCGTCGAGCAAGAGCCAGTTGTCCGCGCCCCACAGCCGCAACGCCAGCCACTCCTCAAGGTAATCACCGGCAGCCGCCAGCCTCAACCCGAAGAAGCCCGGCCCACCCATACCATAGCTGCCCAGGCTAGACAGCCAACGAATTACCTCTCGGCCCACGATCCGCCCAGCGCCAACCTCCCGCAACGTCTTCGGTACGTAGTCCTGTCCATCTATCACGTCCGTGCAGACGATTATGTTCCTTCGGGCCGTGCCGGCACGCTCGTCGGACACTTCAATAACTCCTAAGCAAGCACCGCGATCCCTTCGATCTCCACCAACACGCCTTCCTCAAAGAAGCGCGAGATTTCGACCAGCGCGGTCGCCGGGTAATACGACCCGAAAAAATCCTTGTGGACACGCCCCAGCTCTTCCAGGTGCGCCTTGTAATCGTCCCGGTCCTTCACATAGATGGTCATCTTCGCTATATCGCGCATCTGCCCACCCACCTCTTCCACCACAGCCTGTAGGTTCCGCAACACCTGCCTGTACTGCCCCACTACGTCCCCAGGCGCGACCAAAGTACCCTCAGCGTCGATAGCGACCTGCCCCGCCAGGAAGAGGAAACGCCCGCTCGCGGCTATGCCGTGACTATATCCAACAGGCTTCACCAGCGAGGGCGGATTGATCGCATCTTCGAGGCTGGAATGGCGACCCCGCGATCCAGGTTGCCGAAGCTCTCCACTTCCGCGCATCTCGGCCAGCAGCTTATATATCTTCTCCTGGTCAATATCGGCCTTCTTAAGTAGCTGCCCGGCCTGTCCTCCACGCTCGCCCGCGATGGCAAGTAAGAGGTGCTCGGTGGAGATAAATTCGTCGTTGAGGTGGTCGGCTTCCTCGGCTGCGCCCTGGAGTACGCGGCTGGCAGGCAGGGTGATATAGCCGGTGGCGCTGCCCCTGTTGGCAGTGGAGACCTTCTGCATCCCATTCAGGGCACTCTCTAGCTGGCGGGTCATGGTTTGCAAGTCGCCTCCCAGGCGGCCAATGATCTGGGCCGGGAGGGAATTGCGCTGTTGCAGAAGCGCCAGGAAGATATGCTCCACATCAAGCTGCGTGTGCTGCTTGGAGAACATAAGCTGCTGCGCCCTCTGCAACACCTTCTGCGCCTTCTCCGTAAACCTGCTCATCATATGCCATAACCCCCAACAACCTCTGCGTCCTCTGCGCTCTCTGCGGTGAATAACTACCGTCCCGTGAACTCCGGCTTCTCTTTCTTCTTGAACGCCTCGTAGAACGCCTTGTGGTCCTCCGCCATGAGCATGAGGGCCTGCGCCTGCGCCTCCGACTCCAGCGCCGTCACCAGGTCCATGTTCAGTTCATTATTGATCATCCGCTTGGTCATCGAAAGCGCCAGCGTAGGCCCGTCGGCCAGCCTGCGCGCCCATTCCCGCGCCGTCACCATCAATTCTTCGTGCGGCACCACCGTGTTCACCAGCCCGTAGCGGTCGGCGGTGGCCGCGTCAACAGTATCCCCGAACATCAGTAGCTCGGCGGCCCGCCCTGTGCCCACCAGCCTGGGCAGCAGGTAGCCCGACCCCATATCGACCCCCGCCAGCCCCACCTTCGCGAACAGGAACGCGAACCGCGCCCGCTCGGACGCCAGCCGCAGGTCCGAGGCCAGCGCGATCACGGCCCCCGCGCCCGCCGCGATCCCGTTAATCGCCGCGATGATCGGCTTATCCAGCAGGCGCATATTCTGCACCACCGCCCCCGTCATGCGGGTGAACGCCAGGTGCTCCTTCACGTCCCGCTCTACCAGCGCTCCAATGATCTTGTGCACGTCGCCCCCGGAGCAAAACTGCTCGCCCGCGCCCGTAACCACCAGTACCTTCACGCTCTCGTCGTACCGCAAATCCTCCAACAAATCGCGGAACTGCGCGTACACCTCAAACGTCAGCGCGTTCAGCACCTCAGGCCTATCGAAAGTAACGGTAGCGATCCCCTCGCTCACCTCGTATCTGAAATCAAGCTCCATATAGTGCCCTCATTATAGGACGGTGGACGGTAGACGGTGGACGGTAGACGGTAGACGGTAGACCGGGCAGCACGTCAAACCCGTAATTCGTAATTCGTAATTCGTAATTCGTAATTAATCCCGTCCACCGTCCACCGTCCACCGTCCACCGTCCGTCAAGACATCACCGCCCCGCCATCGATATTGATCGCCTGCCCGTTGATCCCGCCTGCCGCGTCCGACGCCAGGTAGACCACCATCGCCGCCACCTCTTCGGGCCGTATCAGGCGCTTCTGCGGCATGCCGCTCTCCAGGCGCTCCCTGGCCTGCTCGGCGCTCAGCCCAGTGCGGCGCGCTATGTTGGCGATGCTGTCCTCCGTCATCGGAGTGTCCACGAAGCCGGGGCAGACCGCGTTGACCGTGATACCATAGCCGACAAGCTCGGCGGCGAGCGACCTCGTCAGCCCCAGCACACCGTGCTTGGCGGCAGTGTAGGCCGCTACGTACTTCTCGCCCACCCGCCCTGCGGTCGAAGCGATGTTGATGATGCGGCCCCCGCCCCCTTCGATCAGCGCGGGCACGAACACCTTTGTAACATAATACACACTTGTGAGGTTGACCGCGATCATCCGGTGCCATAGCTCGTCGGGGTGGCCCTTGAACGCATGACTCTCCCCTCTACCGGCGTTATTCACCAGTATATCGATCCCACCCAATACCCGCAGCACCCGCTCCGACATAGTTCGCACCGCCTCCGGGTCGGTAACGTCACACTCCAACACCACGCACCGCCTCCCCAACCCCTCGATCTCGCCCGCTACGCTTTGCAGGTCCGCCAGCGTGCGAGCCGTAACCGCCACATCAGCCCCCGCCCGCGCCAACGCCAGGGCCACCGCCCGCCCAATCCCGCGCCCGGCCCCTGTCACCACCGCTCGTTTTGCTGTCAGTTCAAAGTTCTCGATTGCCGTAACTCACAATCGTCCATCGTCCATCGTCCATCGTCCACCGTCTACCGTCCACCGTCCACTATGCACAGATCCGCCCGCCCCGCCGCGAGCACCGTGTTCGCGTCGTTGCTGGTGGTAAGATACCCACCCACCATCGTCGGGAGGCCTGTTTCGTTGCGGAGGCGGTCGCTCAGGGGAGTGAGAAAGCCCCGGCCATACGGCAGGTCGCCGTCCGGCACGCTTTGCCCGGCCAGCACGTGTATCAGGTCGCAGCCTCTCGCTTTCAGCACCTTCGCCAACTCCACTGCGTCCTTTATAGTGGAACCGCCCTTCACGTTATCTTCGGCGTTCAGCGATACGGCCAGGGGCTTGCCGGCGGGCCAGGCTGCGCGCACTGCGTCGAACACTTCCAACGGAAACCGCGAGCGCCCATCAAGATCGCCGCCATATTCATCGGCGCGCAGGTTCGCCAGCGGCGACAAGAAGCCCGCCAGCAGGTAGCCGTGAGCGAATTGCAACACAAGCATATCGAACCCTGCCTCGTTCGCCATGCATGCCGCCCTCGCGAACTCGTCTCGCACCCGTTCCATGTCGGCGCGGTCCATCTCCTTCGGGGTCTGGCTCCTCGCGGTATAAGGTCGCGCG
>JBAURA010000660.1:0-11914 GCA_049580985.1 Chloroflexia bacterium | reverse complement strand
GTGCCCTGGCGGGAAGAGATACTGGTAAAGGAAGAGGGCACCCACAAGGGGTGCCCCTACGAATATTATTGGTCGCGCCCAGGCGCGAGAGGCAGCGCGAAATAGAGAGCAGTGCCGCTACCCTCGGCGGATTCCAGCCAGATGCGCCCGCCGTGCTGCTCAACGATGCTCCGGCCAATGTACAGGCCCAACCCCAGCCCGTTGCGCACGCGTGTGCCCGCATTGCTCGCCCTGAAGAAGCGCTCGAACACCCTCTCCTGCTCGCCGAGCGGTATCCCTATCCCCTTATCGCGTATCGAGACTATCGCTTCTTCCCCGGCGGTCTCCACCGCTATGCGGATGTTGCAAGGAGCATGCTCACTCGCATACTTGTCGGCGTTCTCGATGATGTTGGCGAACACAGCCCCGATCCGGTTACGGTCGGCTTCCACTATCACCGGCGCATCCGGCAAGTCGATAGCGTACGTACACCGCGCGAACAAGGGCGCATAGTCATTCTCCAGGCCGTTCACCAGCTCGCGCAGGTCAAACCTCTCCCTGTACAGGGGGAGTGGCCCGCGCCCTATGCGTGACACCTCGATCATATCGTTGACCAGGTGCACCAGGTGGTCCGCGTGCTTGCTAATGACCTCGAAGGCGTGCTCCAGCCACGGTAGTTGGTGGTTGAACTCCGGTCGCTGCGCCAGTTGCGCGAACGCCTTGATAACCGTGATAGGCGTCCTTAGCTCGTGGGCCGACAGGTCCAGGAAGTCATCTTTGTGCCCCAATAGCTCCTGTAGCTCCTGCTGGGCAGCGACCCCTTCGGTGACATCTATGACCGTGCTCAGTATGCCAACCACGTTCCCATCAGCGTCACGCAGGGGCCTGTACCTGATATCGCTACAGGTAGGCCGTAAGTCCCCTGGAAACTTGTAAGGAACGCTCGTTTCGTCTATGCTCTCGCCCGCCAGCACGGCCTCATGAATGCGGCGGCGGGCCTCGGTGGCAGGCGCGACCTCGTACAGCACCTTGCCCCGCGCCACCTGTACGTCGAGCCGCGACAGCCGGGCATACTCGGCGTTGAGGTGTACCAGCCTCATATCGCGGTCATACAACGCCATCGCAACCGGCGAGTTATCAATCAGGATTCCATACTGGTCCAGGGGTGAATCGGGCATAGCTCAGTCGTGCTCGGGGAGTCTGGATAGCGCACCTGGCGCTGGTATGCATGCCTGGCATATCGAGAATGGGCAGCATCCGTGGTGTCTGGGACCCAATCAATACTCGCAAGAAACATACCAGCGTACGCCCGTCTATTCATATGTAGCCCGTAAGAGAAGACTATCAGGACCCGGCGCGCGCCGACTCGGCCAGCATTGTGCGGAGCGTGCTCAGCAGGTTATCGTTGAGGCGTCTGAACCTGATGCAGCTTTTGCCGCAATCCGCGCCCGCCAATTCGCCTTTGTGCTTCTCCACCAGGTCGGTGTCCATCATGTAAAAGCTGACGTAGTTCTTCTGCGAGGCGAACGAGCACACCACCTTGTCAGTAGCATAAGTAGGCATTCCATATTCCAGGCTCTCTACAACGCCAGGGGTGGTTTCAAACACCAGGTCGCGCAACTGGTCCAGCATGGCCCGCCTGTCGGACGCCAACTTCGAGAGATAAGTATCTACCTGTGCGCTCTTCTGCATATCGGTCTCCTACATCATCAGTATCCAGGCAGCCACCGGACCAGTAGCATTGTACACTTCCAAAGCCTGCCCCACCAGGCCCGCCAATACGCACTCGCCCGATTGCCAGGGCAAAGAGAAAGACGCCCGCCGGGCGTCTCTCTTTGCCTATTGATTCAAAGTCATGCGTTAGGGCAACGTCATTATGTTGGTCGGCTTCTCGATAGGAGGAGATATCGTCTCGTTGTGCTTGGAGTACGTGATGGTGGTCGTGGACGATACTCCACCGGCCTCCGAAACGATCTTGTACTGGTGTATGAAACCGGTGGACTTCTCTATCCACACATCGGCCTCCGTCTTGCCCGATGCTCCAGTCGTCCCCGTTGTGTCGTCCACATTGACGCTGTATTTGACGTGCGTCGTATCCACGCCGTCCAGCGTCTCATCGCCTACGATTGTGGCGTTCTGGGCAACGTTGGCGATTTCACTGGGGTTAGCCTGCGTCATAGTCGAGGCATCGCCAGGGGTCTCGGCATACTGGTCCGTGCCAGGTATCTTAGTGTAAGTCGTGTTGCCGATGATGATCACTTCGCTGGATATGCCCCCGGCCTCCACGTTCATCCGGTACTTGTCAGGCACTTCTACGTCGGCTTCAATATTGCTATTCCCGGCGGCGGTTTCCACCTTCATAGACATATGGTACGTCTTTACGCCCTGCATAGCCTTGCCCGAGCTAGTGAGCAGATCCAGGGCGTCGCCGCCGCTCGAATTTGAGATGCCGCCGGTCGTAGGGGTAGCCTCCTCCATCGTGCCCGAAGAGGTGGTAGCGGTCGCCTCTTCCATCGTGCCCGAAGAAGTAGTGGCGGTTGCATCCGTCGTTATGCCCGAAGAGGTGGTGGCGGTAGGCGCGACCGGCGTGGCAGTGGGATTGTCGCCCCCGCACCCGGCCAAGCCCAACACGCCAAGCATGCCAACCAGCACCGTCAGGATGCCGGTTCTCGCTTTCTGTAGGTTCATGGTAACTTTCCTCCTTTAGAATCGTAGCTGAATAGGACCAATACGGGCTACATTATAACACAGCCCTGCCCCATGGGAAACGGTGTGACTATAGACGGCCCGATTCATTCGATCTATATTTGAAACGCAAAGGTCGCAAGAGCGCTCATGCTCATTCCTTTCACTTCTTACCACCAAATTTAGATTGCTCTAAATTTCGTGTCGAATTGACAGTAGGAGATATTGACTCCTACTTATATTGATGCTATACTATCAGAAATTTAGCCTTATCTAAATTCCGATACCGGGCTTTAATCAAGAAACATATAAGGAACCATTTATGTCCACCTCTATGCCGGCCATACAAACCAATAAGCTGACCAAGTATTATGATGGTGCGAGAGGCATCATAGACCTCGATCTGCGCGTGGAGGCGGGCGAGATATTCGGCTTCCTGGGCCCCAACGGCTCAGGCAAGACCACCACCATCCGCATTCTCATGGACCTGATCCGCCCCACGAGCGGCCACGCCTCTATCTTCGGCCTCGACTGCCAGCAGAAATCGGTCGAGATCAAAGCCCTCACCGGCTACCTCCCAGGGGAGCTATCCCTCTGGAACAACCTCACCGGCAGGCAGAATCTCGTCTACCTCGCCAACCTGCGTGGCGGCGTGCCCATGCCCAGCATCGAGGCATACGCCGCCCGCCTCGGCCTCGACCTCGACCGCAAGTTCCGCGAGTACTCGAAAGGCAATAAGCAGAAGGTCGGCATCGTGCAGGCGTTCATGCACCGCCCGCGCCTCCTCATCCTCGACGAGCCGTCGGGCGGCCTAGATCCCCTCAACCAGCAGGAGTTCTTCCACATGGTCTCCGACGCCCGTGAAGCAGGCGCGACCGTCTTCCTATCCTCCCACATCCTGAGCGAGGTAGAGCACACCTGCGACCGCGTGGGCATAATACGCGAAGGAAGCATGGTGCGCGTCGGCTCCGTGAGCGAGGTAATCGCCGAGAAGCGGTACAGCGTAGCCCTGACCCTCAGTATCCCCGTCACCGACGCCCTCAAAGCCGAGTTCGAGGCCCTCCCCACAGTAGAGAACGTGACCGCCACCGACCACACCCTCGAATTCGTAGTCCAGGGCGACATCGGCCCCGTCCTCAAACAAGCCGCCGCCTACCCCGTGCTCACCATGACCAGCCACGAACCGACGCTGGAAGAAGCGTTCCTCGAATACTATCGCTCCAACGCATGACGTTTTCGTTTTACGCACCTAAGAGGCAAACACAACCATGTGGCTCCGCAATATCTTCACCAAAACCCTGCGCGACCAGCGCGCGGGCGTACTCGGCTGGGGCATCGGCCTCGGCATAATCCTGTACGTCTCGGCCACCCAGTACAAGGACCTGATCGGAGGCATCGGCCCTGAGCGCCAGAAGCTGATCGAGGAGATCACCAAGGCTTTCCAGTCGTTCAGCTTCCTCATCGGGGAGATCACCGACCTGGGCAGCATGGGCGGCTTCATTACCACCCGCGTGCTCGGCTTCGTGCCGATCATGCTGGCCCTGTGGGCCGCCGTCGCGGGCGTTGGCGCGATCCGGGGCGAAGAGCAAAATGGCTCAATGGAAGTGTTGCTCGCCACGCCCCACAGCAGGCCGTCCGTCTTCCGCAGCAAGGCGCTCGGCATCCTCGTCTCCCTCACCGCGCTCGTCCTCCTCTTATGGCTTGGCCTCTACGCGGGCATCGCCGCCGCTGGCGAGGCAGGCAACATCGGCGCTGCCAACATGCTCCTGACGTTAATAAACATCCTTGCCCTGGCGGCTTTCTGGGGCGCGGCGGGGCTGCTTGTCGGCCAGTTGGTCGGCTTGCGGCGCACAGCTTCCTCCATCACGGGCGCGCTCCTGTTCGGCACCTTCCTGATGGACAACCTCCTGACCACCAATCCCTCGCTGAAATGGCTGGCCTGGCTCAGCCCCTACCATTACTACTCTGTCAGCAAGCCCATCGTCCCTGGCCATGTCCTCGAATGGGGAGCCTGGCTGGTGCTGCTGGCCCTCACAATCATGGTAGTTATGCTGGCTGGCTTCCTCTTCACCCGGCGCGACATCGGCTCCGTCTTCCGCCTCTTCCCGGCCCGCACCCGCAAAGTCGGATACGACGAGACTGAGCACTGGCTGCTCACCTCGCCCCTCGGCAAGAGCCTGCGCGACCTCGTGTGGCCCACCTTCCTCTGGGGCCTCGGCCTCGGCCTCTACGGCACTATGGTCCTGGCAACCGCCAACGAAACCCTTGGCCCCATGCGTGAGGTGCTGAAGAACGCGGGCTGGATAGCGCTCCTGGTCGGCGATATGACCACCACCGAGGGCTACCTCTCCTACTCCCTCTTCACCTTCCTCCCCGCCATGTTCGCCATCTACGCCGTCCTACAGGTCAACGCCTGGGCCGAAGACGAGGAAGAAGGGCGCATGGAGACCCTCACCAGCATGCCCCTCCCCAGGTGGCGGCACCTCCTACCGCGCTACATCGCTTTCGCCCTCTCCCTCCTCGGCATTATCTTCATTATCGGCATCTGCCTGTGGGCCACCGCCACCGCCACCAACACCCCCCTCGCAGCCGACCGCACTATTTGGGCGCTCCTGACCACCCTCCCAGCCTCCCTCGTGATCCTGGGAATGGGCCTCGCCATCGCCACCTGGGTGAAAAGGCCCGGCCTCGCCCTCCCCATCACCAGCGCTCTCGTCGCCGCCATGTTCGTCCTCGACCTCTTCGCCCCCGTCTTCGACCTCCCCGAAGCGATCACCAACCTCTCAATCTTCCACCTATACGGTAAGCCCCTCACCGAAGGCATCAAGTGGGGAAGCACCCTCATCCTGTCCACCGCCGCCATTGCCCTGGTAGCGGCCAGCCTAACAGGCTTCCAGCGGAGGGACATAGCCAAATAGACGGTGGACGGTAGTCAGAACTATCGTCCTTCGTCCTTCGTCCACCGTCCTTCGTCCACCGTCCACCGTCTACCGTCTACCGTCTACCGTCTACCGTCACGTCAGCGTATAGAGCCACGCCAACCCAGTGCGGCCCAGGCCCATAAGCTCGCGCAGCTTGGGACGTATCAATTGGTCCAGACCCAGGAAGCGCCCAGGCCCCGTAAAAGTAAAAACGAACCCGAACGTAGCCAGCATCACGAACGCCCAGGTCCACTGCCCCGGTATCTGCCCCAACCCCAGGTAATAGACCGTCCCTTGCAGCAAGGTGAGGCCACCCCCAACCCGGCTCAACAGGCCCAGGATCAGCGACACGGCGGCGATGCCCTCTGCCAGGAAGAAGAGCCAACCGAAGAGCCGCCAGTTCGGCAGCACTACGTTCTTGATAATCTGTCCGAAAACAGGCAACGGCCCCTTGTCGCCGAACTGCGCGGCCAGCGTCATCCAGTGGTACAGCCCCTTGCCGTTGTCCACGAACGGCCCCGGCTGTTGGGTCGTCACAGTCCGGTTGACCTCTACCCCGTTCACAGGCTCGCCCGGCACCACAAAATCGTTCCAGGGCAGCCGCCACCCCAGGTTCGAGATCCACAGGATACCGATCAGTATGCTAGCCAGCCGTAGCGGCCACGTCGGCACCCGGCGGTCATATACGCGCCGCTGCTCCGTCTCTATCTCATAGGGCAGCAAAGCCTTATGCGAGCCTGTATCCCTGGGCGCCTGGCTCATATGCTTCTCTTCCTCCTGCATAGCACAACAGATAGCCATCGTATGCTGTTGTGCCTATATTACACTACTCTCGCATGCGGTGCGACCCGATGCACCCGGCACTCGAATGGCCCAAGCCTCGGTACGGTATAATGGTTTAAGAGCCAGACTCAGATGCGAAATGACTAGGAGGCTATACAATGCCCCGCTTCAGGTTGTTCCCGACAATTGCCGTGGTTCTGGCATGCCTGCTAACCCCCAACTCAACGTCGGCGCAGAGTTGGGAGCCTCCAATACCTCAGCCTCTACCCGAGGTTACTGAACAAGCCATCCTTACCTATGAGATAAAAGGGCCGTCACCTGATCAACATGTGGTGATGACTATGACCAACGCGCTCACAACAAAAGTGACGTTTCAAGGTATTAATGAGGAAATATGGTGGAACCGCTCCGGAGTCATACATGCCCTTGCCCTGGTTGAAGCAGCAGATGTGCCCAGGCTTGCCGATAACTACGGCAGAGCGGACTCAAGGCATGAAACGCATAACATAATCACTATCTACCAGGGAGGCACTGCCAGAAAGATCTCGCTGGCCGAAAGGAGCGGAAGAAACAGCGCCCCTCAAGGGCTTATCGAGCTGGTAATCTATCTAAGAAGGGCGGCAGAAGGGACATGGGCACATGGGCAACCCGACATACCATTCCCTTTTCCGAAAATGGAGTGGGCGGGACTTAGCTCAGCAGCATATACCATCACTTTTGAAAGTCAAGGCCACTATGTTGCATTCCTCCAAATCCAATCAAACGGGACCGGCTACTTCCGAGAATTGTACCCACCTTATGTGATAGAAACATCGTTGACGATCACACCGGCGCTACAAGCTAGATTAGCCCAGCAGATCAAAGCAGCCGATTTCTTCGACGTGGAAATGCCATCCTTTACGAACCCTCCACCAGGTGACGGAACAGCCATGCCAGGACATGCTCCTTGGTATGAGGCTACCATCACACAAGGTGGACGTAGTCGAACAGTAGGAGCTTACTACTCCAGTCCCGAGATGAGCGAGCTATTTGATACCCTCAATGAAATCTTTGACCAATTTATGTCTGTCCCACCTGATGAACAAGAGACGTTGGTAGAGGTCCAAGTGGAAAACAGCGCACACCGCAGTTGGGGGATGAGCATAAGCAACAAGGGCGAAGTGTTTTTCGGCTGGACCTCTTTCGGGCGGTTGAGCGAGGAAGAACTGGCTGAGCTAATCGAGTTGTTTCACCGGGAAAACTGGTCGGCCTTGGAGGGAGGGTACAGGAGAAACCCTGCCCTTGAGCGCAATACATACACTACAGTTACTTTCAATTGGCAAGGCCAGGCAAAGAAAGTCTGGGCTCAGTCGGGCGCAAATGTGCCTCCGGCCCTGGATCGAGTACTCGCGCACCTCGCAGGTATCTATGAGCGGGTTGAAGACTCACGAGTCAGCCAGATCGGCATCGTCCATCTTGGCATGCCACGTAGCGGCTACCCCAACCCCAGCAACATTTGGCCTATGCTTGTGGGCATCCTGGCAACTCTGGTAGGCTTATTCATACGCAGAGTCGCTCCAGCGCGCCGCATCCCCATAACCACCAACAGATAAATCCGCAATCCGAAATAGTATGCCCCTAACCCCCTGGAAAACCCAATCCACCCGCGAAATCTACCGCAACCCCTGGCTGCGCGTGCGCGAAGATATCGCTGAGATGCCCGGCGGGCGCACTACCGTCTACGGCGTGTGCGAGATGGGACATTGCGTCGGCATCCTCCCCTTCATATCTCCTACCGAGGTGGTGATGGTTCGGCAGTACCGCTACGTCCAGCGCGAAGACAGCCGCTGGGAGATGCCGACCGGCGGCGTCCACCCAGGCGAGTCCCTGGAAGACGCCGCCCAGCGCGAGCTAGCCGAGGAGACCGGCTACCGCGCCGCCACCCTGGAACCCATCAGCACCTTCTACACCTCAAAATCGGTGTGCGATGAGACCGCCCACCTATATATCGGGCGCGGCCTGACCCCCGCCACCGTCTCTCCCGACGAGACCTAGTTCTTAGAGATAGCAATCATGCCATTCAGCAGGGTACTTGACATGGTGCTGAAGAGCGAGATACGCGACGCCATGACCATCATCGCCGTCCTATACGCGGCAAGACTAGAGGAGGCCACGTATGCCCGGCAATAGCACAGGACAAGCCCACGACCGAAAGACCATCAAAATCCAAGCGGGGCGGAACCGCAAGCCACGCGCCCGTGCCAGTGCGAGAGCGCGCACGGGCATGAGCCGCATCGTATCGCGCGTCCTGATCTACCGCTTCTCGCGCCACCCCGACCGCTACCTCGAAATCCTGCGCATCATCCGTAAGCACAAGCTCCACCGCGTATTCTCCCAGCTTGGCCTCGACCTCATGGATATCGAAAACATCGATACCGCCCAGGAACGGCGCAGCGAGCAGCAGAACGCGGAAAGCTTCGCCGATGCCGTCGAAGAGCTTGGGCCGTGCTTCATCAAGCTCGGCCAGCTACTCAGCACCCGGCCCGACCTCCTACCGCCCGCCTACGTCGAAGCTTTGCAGCGCCTCCAGAACAGGGTCGCGCCCGTGCCCAGCAAGCAGATCGTGCGCATAATAGAGGAGCAACTAGGCGCGCCTATCTCCGAGAAGTTCGGCTCGTTCGAGATGGAGCCATTGGCCGCTGCATCTATGGCCCAGGTCCACCGCGCCACCCTCCCTGAAGGCACAGAGGTGGCCGTCAAGGTCCTCCGGCCCGGCGTCAAGGAGTCGATAGACCGCGATATCCAGGTGCTGCACGAGATGGCCCGCTTTGCCCGCCGCTACACCGGCTTCGGGGCGCGCAACGACCTGGAAGGGATGGTGCGCGAGCTTGAGACCAGCGTGCGCGAGGACATGGACTTCCGGCAGACCGCCGCCAACACCCGCCTCATCAGCCGCCAGATAGCCGAGTTCACTCGTATCGGCGCGCCCACCATCTATGACGATTGGAGCGCGGGGCAGGTGCTCACGATGGAGTTCATCCACGGGCGCAACCTCTCCAAGTTCACCCGCGAGGAGATGCGCAAGTTCGACAGCACCGCCATAGCGCGCGACCTGTTGGGCGCATACCTCAAGCAGATCGTCCTCAGCGGCGTCTTTCACGCAGACCCCCACCCCGGCAACGTGATGCTCACCGAGGAGGGCAAGCTGGTGATGCTCGACTTCGGCATGGTGGGCCGCTTCGACGCGGATGAGAAGGACTGCATCATCAAGCTCCTCCTCGCCTTCGCCGAGCGCGAGGGCGCGCGGGTGACCGACATCTATCTCGACATGGTCGAGCTTCCGCCCGACTTCAACCGCCGCGCCTTCGCCGGGGCCGTGAGCGAGTTTGTCAGCCGCTACAACGACATGACCACCGGGGGCGGTATGGGCCTCGGCACAGCCTTCCTCGACCTGGTGCGCGTGGCCGAGCAGCACCAGACCCCCGTGCCCAGCGCCCTCACTCTGCTCTCCAAGACGATGCTCAACCTGGACGGCATAGTGCGCGCCCTCTCGCCCGCCTTCGACCCGGTGGAGTTGATCCGCGACTTCATGGTCAACGCCATGGGCACCCGTATCGACGCCGAGCGGAGTGCGGGCCAGCGCTTCTCGTGGAGCCTCGACGTCTGGAACCTGGTCGAGAGCGCCCCCCGCCGCGCCGACATGATCCTCGACCGTATGGCGAACGGCCAGTTCACCGTCAACATGAACATAGACGAGCTAGACGAGGCCAGCGACCGCCTCACCAGGGCCGCCAACCGCCTGTCGCTGAGCATAGTGGTGGGCGCGGCTATCGTGGCGGCGGGGTATGTCTTCGGCAACAGGCGGAAGCAATAAGAGCCTGGTACGCTATTTACCATTGATAAACTGTACTGACCGACGTGCAGGAGCTATCGTAAGCAGGCCACTTACCCGTCACCTTGTCCACCACCGTGAAATATACGCGTGGGTACGGTCCTATTGCCCCCCATTTGCCTGTTAGCTTCAATAACATCGGCTCAACGAAATAAACGCCCGGTACGTCGAAAATGCGCGACTCCACATACCGGTATTCCTGCCCTGAATGGAGCGTTATGGTCCCGATCAGAGGCGGGAAGTCGCTATTGAAGTCTTTCCATCCCAGGCGACAGGCATCAGGCCCGCGCACGCTGGCGTTCATGTTCCGAAACGCCGCGATACGCAGGCCGGTCTGGTCGGTGTTGCGAACGGTAAAAGTCACCGTGAGCGGCTGGCCTGCTGTGATATACAGCCGCCCGTCCTCCGTCGTGCTCACAGGATAAATCTGCAATCCCGATTTACCACCAACAATATCCAGGGGTATTCTATCGCCCGCGACTACTACCGGCCCGCCTGTAAATGCGGCCAACAATAATGCGAAAAGTAGCGCAGCCAGCGCCGACAATCCGAACACTCGCCGCCTGATATTAACGGTATCTCTCAGCCGCCTCAATATCGATTGGAATCCTGTAACCGGTAGATAAGAAGGTAACTCGCCTTCATATCGCGCCATGCGGATGGTTGGCACACCCTCATCATCCCCTTTCCGCGCCTCCGTAGAAACCTCAACTGCCGTATCGCCATCTCCATTTCCATAGCCATAACCGTTCTTGCGAGGGTGCGCGAGCAGATAATCAGCGTAAATCTGTGCGCCATCAAAGCCAGGGCGGAAACCGTTATTATTGCGCGTCTTCTTGTGCCCATTACCCGGCAATCGTGGTCTTGATTTCGCTGCTTGCATAAACAGCGCGCGCGCTTCTTCTCCCAACTCTAGAGCTTCGACCAGGCGGATAACTGTGTCCTTGCGCGGGTATTCATTTACGCCTCGCTCAAGCGCACCGATAGTGTCAAGCCCTACCCCGGCGCGCTCCGCTAGCGCCTCCTGTGTCAGTTCGGCCTCCAATCTATATGCCTTTAGCATTACACCGAAACCTGACATCCCTACTCCACATCCCCGATCAGATCTTGAAATTAGTAGAAAGGTAATACCGCTTCTATTCTATACCAATTGTTACTCCTGTCTTATTTTACAGGATCTTGGATACGGATGGAATACTTTGGGCCAAGCTACGGGTTATTATGCGGGTAATCCTACGGAAAAACTATAGCTATCAAACAGGTTATCAGGATAAACTTCGGTGCTACTCAGCGGTACCCCGTTAAGTAGCCTGGGCGAAGGGCGTAGTCCGGAATACGTCGCCAAGCCTACACCGACCTGAGAGCGTCGTTATCGAATCCATCCTGAAAACCAGAAGGAGTCTCTAGAAATGAAAACCACACTCGTCCGAGCCGGATCGGCTATGCATGCGGGAGCCGTAAGTAAGGCCGTCAAATGCGGCTTCCTGGCCTTCATTATTGGCGCGACCACTCTGCTGGGCAGCGTTGTGCTCCCGTCGCAAGGCCAGACCGGAGGAATGGGCACGTCCGTAGCCTATGCTAATGATTGCGAAGGCGTCAACCCGCCCCCGAACCTCGACTGCATGGACCCTACACCCACACCAACCCCCGACCCCGACAACTAAAACCTTGCTCT
>JBAURA010000659.1:0-1925 GCA_049580985.1 Chloroflexia bacterium | reverse complement strand
CTTATCGAGCTGGAATCGGGCACTAACGATCCTATGGCCGTGTTCCTGACCGTCAGCCTGACCGAGCTACTCGTCCACTCGGACCAGCTCGGTTCAGGGGCGAGCATTGCATCTAATAGCACCGATGATATACTTGCTGGTCTACTCTCGTTAGGCTCCTCTTTGATTGGCCTGGTCCCCGAGTTTGTAATCGAAATGGCGGTTGGTAGCATCCTGGGCTACCTCTTTGGACGAGGGATGGTGCTTCTTGTCAACCGCATCAGGCTCGACTACGAAGGCCTGTATCCCGTGCTCACAATGACCCTCATGCTGCTCGCGTATGCAGTCACTGCCGCCCTGCATGGCAACGGTTTCCTTGCCGTGTACATCGCTGGCATAGTGATGGGTAGTAGCGACTTCGTGCACAAAAGAAGCCTGACGAGGTTCCATGACGGCTTTGCATGGCTCATGCAGATCGCCATGTTCCTCACGCTTGGCCTGCTGGTCTTCCCCTCCCACCTCATACCCGTAGCGGTGCCCGGAGTGCTCATAGCCTTGTTCTTGATGTTCATTGCCCGCCCCCTCAGCGTATTTGTCAGCCTATCCCTCTCCAGGCTAGGCGTGCGCGAAAAAGCTTTCATAGGGTGGGTTGGGTTACGAGGATCTGTGCCCGTCATCCTGGCAACCTTCCCCCTTCTCGCGGGGGTTTCCAAGGCCGACATGATATTCAACCTTGTATTCTTTATCGTCCTCTTCTCCGTACTGCTACAGGGCACAACCCTCGGATCGGTTGCTAAGTGGCTCAAGGTAGAGGCCGCGACCCCATCTCCAGGCACAACTCAGCACTATCCTTCCGAGTTTGTGCCATTGGTAGGTACAAACAGCCGGTTGAGCGAAATAGCCGTGCCCCCAGGCTCACCGGCACGGGGCAGGTCGATAATGCAACTGGGACTGCCGAAAGGCGCTTTGGTAGTGCTCGTGGTCAGGGGTGAGCGCAATATTGTCCCAAATGGGGCCACAGTCATCGCGGGTGGTGACAAGCTGCTCGTGCTCGCTGACGACAGCGCGACAAAGGACGTAGCCGACCTGGTGGGGTCCGACCACCCCCGCCCAACCACGCCAACCCCCCACTAGGAAAACACACCTTCATGACCACCCCCGCCAAGATCATCCTGCGCATCCCCGGCCCCTGGCCCGAGCGCATCGACATCATCACCTCCGTAGCCAGGTCCCGCACCGGCTACCTCTTCGCCGACGACCTCGTCTATAACACCCGCACCCTCCAAACTTTCCCTACACTCGTCGGCGGCTTCCTCCCGGAAATGGAAGTCGCATTCACATCCTTCTCCACGGGCAACATAGACGAACAAACCCTAGAAGCCATACGCAAGCACGTCCACAGCCTCTACTTCACCACCCCCGCTTACACACCTCATGACGCCCGCGCCGCCATGCGTGCCGCCGATGCCCTTCTCATCTCAGGCGGCATCGCCATCCTCGTTGAAAGCTCAGGCGTAGTCCACACCGCTCCTCAGTGGCATGCCCTCTACACCCGCTCCGACACCGACAACAGCGCCCTCTACGAAGCCTTCGTGTCTCGCATGTTTGACCGCCCCAACCGCACCTACTACACGTGCGGCATGCACAATATGGGCAAGCGCGACGCCATCCTGACCGGCAACCTCATTGCCGTCAACGCTCCCGCCCTCGTCCGCCACTTCCTCCTCCACACCCTCGCCACCGAAGACGAAATCGAACCCGCCCACACCTTCAGCGCCACCGATGACCACCCCGCCTACAAAGTAACTCCCGAGCCTTGCGCTACCTTCCCCGCAGGCAACGTCTACCACAACCCCCACGGAATGTGGCGCCTAGAAACCCTCCCCACATGACCCTCCACACCATACCCAATCCCCAATCCCCAATCCCCAATCCCCAATCCCCAA
>JBAURA010000658.1:0-2333 GCA_049580985.1 Chloroflexia bacterium | reverse complement strand
GTTGGATAGAGTAGTCCGCGAAGGCGGACTTCGTTTGTGTAGCCCCCGATTTTAATCGGCGGGCGCTCTCTTGCCCATTTCCGGTTTGCTCCCATGCAACCACCTGGCCTTACCTGCTGTGTTAAGATAGGGCCTGGAAATGCCATGTATAACCGTCGGCGCGCCCCCTGCGCTTCGCGGAGCGCACGCACAACCACAACCCCCATAGCAAATCATGTCAAGTGAAGGGAGAAAGTATCCACCATGCAAACCACGGATCATACAGATCAAAAGAGCGCGTACGAGATAAGCGAGATCCCAGGCGGCGTAGACCGGGAGTTGGAGCGCCTGCGCAACCAGGCTTTACTATCGTGGGCGCGTGAGGAGCGCCACCTGCGATGGTTCGGCCTGCGCGACGGCATGTCGGTGCTGGACGTGGGCAGCGGCCCCGGCTTCGTCTCAGGCCAGCTCCTCGATATGCTCCCCAACGGCTCCGTCACGGCCCTCGAAATCGACCCCGTGATGATAGAGCGCGCCGAAAAGTACCTCGCGGGCCGCACCGGCGAGCGCCTGCGCCTGGTGCAAGGCTCTCTGATGAATAGCGGCCTACCCCTGGCAAGCTACGATTTCGCCTACGCTCGCCTGGTCTTCCAGCACCTGCCCGACCCCGTCGCCGCTGCCCGCGAAATAAAGCATCTACTCAAGCCGGGAGGCAAGCTGGTTATCATGGATATAGACGACCGGCTGCACCTCTTCGACCCCGAAGATCCTCCCGAAGTGCAGGCGATCAGCAATCGTTTCATCGAAGAGCACAAACAAAAAGGCGGCGACCGCAATATAGGCCGCAAGCTCCTCCGCATCCTACGCGATGCCGGCTATGTAGACGTCTCCCTCGACCTGATAGGCGTGCACAGCGACGAGTACGGCATAGATACCATGGCCCCCGTCGCCGGCGACGACGCCTATCGCGCCCTACTAGAAGAAGGCAAGATCACGGAAGAGGAATTAGAGTTGATGGTAGCCGCCGACAAACGCGCCCACGAACCCGACGCGATATCCATGTACGTAATCTTCACAGCCTCCGGCACCAAACCAGAGTAACTCGTGATACGTGATACGTCTTACCGTCCATCGTCCATCGTCCATCGTCCGCCGTCCATCGTCCTCACGTATCACGTATAATCATCCCATGACCAGCATCCAGCCATCCACACCCACATCCCCAGCCGCGCAAGCCTTCTACGATGCGCTCTTCGACGCCGATTTCATGCGCAAGCTTGAGCGGCTATCCCTCATCAGCCGCAAGCTCAAAGCCGGGCGCATGAAGGGCGAGCGGCGCAGCCCCAAGCGCGGCCAGTCGGTCGAGTTCGCCGACTACCGCAACTACACCCACGGCGACGACCTCCGCCGGGTCGATTGGAACGCCTACGCCCGCATGGAGCGCCTCTTCATCAAGCTCTTCCAGGAGGAGGAAGACCTCACCGTGCATCTCCTGCTCGACGCGAGCAAATCTATGGACTGGGGCGACCCTACGACCATCACCGTCACGGCCCCCGTCTCTCCCATAGACGGCGAGCTTAAGGCCGTGGGAGGCGTGGTCGTTTCTACCGCGCCCGCGAGCGACCTGCGCGCTCAGAACAAGCTCGTCTACGCCAGGCGCACCGGGGCTGCCCTCGGCTACGTGGCCCTCGCCAATCTCGACCGGCTGAGCGTGACCGCCTTTAGCTCCAATGGCCTCCAGCGCTTCTCCTCGGTGCGCGGTAAAGGCCATGCCGTATCGCTCCTGCGCTGGATCGCCGGCGTGCGCTCCGAGGGCGCCACCGACCTCGACCTGGTGCTCCGCCAGTACGCGAGCCAGGCTAAATACCCCGGCCTCCTCTTCGTTCTCAGCGACCTCCTGGTAGAGGGCGGCGGCATAGAGGGGTTGAAGGCGCTACAGTCGGCGGGCCACGACGTAAACGTGATACATATCCTCGCCCCCGCCGAGGTCCACCCCGAGCTTGCCCTCATCGGCGACCTGCGCCTCAAGGACATAGAAACCGGCGCGACCCAGGAAGTATCTATCGATGGTGGCGTGCTCGACCTCTACCGCGAGAAGTTCGAGGCGTGGCAGGGCAGCATAGAGAACTTCTGCCGCCGCCGTGGCATAAACTACATCCAGGTCACCACCGACCAACCCTTCGAAGACCTGGTCCTCCACTACCTGCGCCGCAGGGGAATACTCTCTTGATTAGGGCCTAATCCCCAATCCCCAATCCCCAATCCCCCAATCCCCTAATCCCCTAATCCCCTAACCCCTAATCCCCAATCCCCTAATCCCCTAACCCCCAATCCCCAATCGCTAACCCCTAACC
>JBAURA010000657.1:0-3552 GCA_049580985.1 Chloroflexia bacterium | reverse complement strand
GGATGTGGACAATGCCACTCTTTTCGGCGTCATCCGGGCCGGGCTGGCGGGCATCCTCCTGGGTGGTGCAGCCGACCTCACGCGCACCTACTGGCAGGAGACCTGGCTTCGCATCGCCGGCAGCGCGGGCGGCCTCGACCCAGCGCTGATCCTGCTCGTGCTCCCCGTCGCCTGGGTCGTATTCAGCTTTCTGCTCAACACCGTCTCTCGCGTGCTTGGGCTGGTCTTCCTGGCCGTCCAACTCCTCTTCCTGCTCGTTTACCTCGCCCCCGACCGCTTCAACGGCCTGCTCGACGGCATCATAAGCACCTTCACCGGCGGCAGGTAACTCTTCGATTCGCCCTATGCACCGGGCGTCGTGAGCCTAGTGCGTAAATTGTAGAGGTGTCTCGGGAAGCTGGATCTCGACCTGCTGCTGGCCGACGTTGAGAGTGGCTGTGCCGGACACCAACTCGCCTTCCGTGAGCGTCATGGGCGGGGGAGCGGACTCCATGTACACTGATATCCGCTTAACGCCGGCTGTGGCCGCATCTTCTAGCTCGTTAACCTGTAGGGTTGCCGCCAGGATCTCCGTGCCATCCGCGCGGCGAATGGTGATGCTGCCCCCAATATCCGCGGGCGTGAGGCCAGGCGGGCACTGCATCTCTAATGTGAGTGCAGCGTGCAGGTGCGCGCCCTCACGCGGCACGATAGGCATGAAATCTTGCCAGACCGAGAATTCAATCACTGTAGGCGGCTGAGCGCAAAGCTTATCGGGCATACCGGGCACCGGAGACGCTTCCCCCTGCGGAGAGGCAATGGCGGTCGTGGTGGGTAGCGCCTCTGTTGGCGTACTAGCGGCGGTCGGCGTGGCGTCAACGGGTTGCTGCCCTCCATTCTGAGCGGGGCCACAGGCCGCGAGCAGCAAGGCTGTCAGTGCCAGCCCCAGGAGTGGATAGGAGAAAAGGCGTTTCATAGGGCGTTCCAGGTTGGTTCTGTATGAGAGCATACTTGTACTCGCTCCACCTTGTCAACCGCGCCTTATAGATTAGAATAAGGGCATTCCCACCTATCAACTAGACCCGAACGTGACCTTAAACAATGAAGGCACCTGCTTAGGATGCCTTCTTGTGCCTGTTATTTGAGGGTCACTATCTGATAGTGGCGAGGGGCAGATTTGAACTGCCGACCAAGGGCTTATGAGTCCCCTGCTCTGCCGCTGAGCTACCTCGCCGTACGTGCCGCATAGGCGCGCACGCCCCACAATTATACCAGCGAGGCTTCCTAGCTGTCAAACCAAGCGCCCCTTTGTCAGCTCCAGAGTTAGGGTAGAACACAAAACCTGTATGACGCATGGGTGGTGCACTCTGTTTTTACCACGAGTGACCCATCTGTCTGCGAATGCCAACTATAACTAACTAACGCTTGTTAGGATTAGTACTTCCATAGGAAGTTAAGTTTGTAAAAGGCAGAGGTATGGGTGCCCTCTTCAAGCACGGAATCGCAATGAAGAAGGCGCGCTCCACATGCAGCGCGCCTTCTTCATATGCCAATCTCAATGTAAGTTTGAAGCTCTTCGTGAGCTAGCTTACCGCCACCCCCAGCAGCTTCTCCATCTGGTCCAGCCGCTTCTCGAAGCTGGCGAGCGCCTGGTTTACCGGGTCGGGCGTCGATACGTCCACTCCCGCGTCTCGCAGTAGGTCGATAGAGTACATGCTGCTCCCTCTGCTGAGGAATTGCAGGTATTTGTCTACCGCCGGCTGGCCCTCGTCCAGTATTCGCCGCGCCAGCGCCACCGCCGCCGAGATGCCGGTCGCGTACTTGTAGACATAGAAGCTGCGGTAGAAGTGCGGGATGCGCGCCCACTCGATAGCTATCTGCTCATCCACGCTCACCCCCGCGCCGTGGTACAGCTTGTTCAGGTCGTAGTGGATCTCCGACAGCTTGTCCGCCGTCAGCGCCTCGCCCGCCTCGGCCCGCTCGTGCGCGATCTTCTCGAACTCGGCGAACATCGTCTGCCTGTAAAGCGTGGTCCTGAACTGCTCCAGGCTGTGGTTCACCACCGCCAGCTGCACTTCCCGGTCGTCCGAGCTTTTCAGCAGGTAATCAGACAGCAACTCTTCGTTCAGCGTCGAAGCCACCTCGGCCACGAACAGCGTGTAGTTCCCGTACACGTAGGGCTGGTTCTTGAAGGTGTAGTACGTGTGGATCGAATGCCCCACCTCGTGCGCCAGGGTGTATACATCGCGCAACGTGTCCTGGTGGTTGAGCAGCATCATTGGGTGCACCCCGTACACGCCCCAGCTATATGCGCCCGAGCTTTTGTTCTGCGTCTCGTACACGTCGGTCCACCGCGACGTAAACCCTTCTTTGACCGCCCCCTGGTACCTTTCGCCCAGCGGGGCCACCGCCTCCTCCACCAACCGCGTCGCGCGGTCGTAAGGGAAGCTGCTGTCGGTCTCAGGCACCAGTGGCACGTGCAGGTCGTACATGTGCAGCTCGTCCAGCCCCAGCGTGCGCTTCCTCAGGTCCATGTACCTGTGCAGCAGGTGCATCTTGTCGTGCACCGCCCCGATCAAGTTCTCGTACACGCTCACGGGGATGTTGTCCTTGAACAACGACGCTTCCAGCGACGACCCATACTTGCGGGCGCGGGCGTAGAAGATGTCTGCCTTCACTTGCGTCGCATAGGTAGAGGCTATCGTGTTGCGGTGCCCCGCGTATGCCTCGTGGAACTTGAGGAAAGCGTTGCGGCGCACCCCACGGTTCGGCGACAGGATGTAGCGCAGGTAGCGCCCCTGGCTCAACTCGACCTTGCTTCCCTCCTCGTCCTCGATCTCCCCGAAAGTTAGGTCGGCGTCGTTCAGCATGTCGAATATCTGCGATGGGCCACTCGCCACTTCGCTCACCCCCGCCAGCAGCGCCTCCTCCGACGCGCTCAGCAGGTGCTCCTTCTCGCGGAAAAGGTCGTCCAGCAGGTGCTCGTACAGCTTCAGGTCCGCGTTGCCCGCCAGGAACTCGCCAACCCGCTCCTGGCCCACTTCCAGTAGCTCGGGGTTGAAGAAGGCCGACCCTTCCTCCACCCTGGCCCAGAGGACGCGTGCCCTGTCCTCGAACGCCTGGTAGCGCGAGTTAGTATTATCCTCGTCCTTCCGCATGCGGGCGTATGCGTACAGCCGCTCAAGCCTGTGGCCTATGTCGTCCCGCAGCTTGAAGGCCGAGAGCAGTGCGTCGGCGCTTTCGCCCAACCGCCCCTGGAACGTCTTGAGTTCGTCCACCAGGGGACTTACCTGGTTGAACTCGTCCTCCCATTGGCTGTCCTGCGGGAAGATCGATTCCAGGTTCCACTTGTATTCCTCGGCCACGTCCGCCCGTGTCGGTATCGTTTTGCTCGTCATCGCCATCTCGTGTAATCTCCTGTGCTTAGTTTTCTGCTTTCGGTAGCCGGCAGCCCATCTTCGACTCTGAATTCAGAACTGAATTCAGTGCCTTTGCATACCGTTTGGGTGCATAGCAAGCAGCCCTGTATTGGCTGCTGTTATGTTAGATGTTGATATTATACAGCAGCACGGA
>JBAURA010000656.1:0-2879 GCA_049580985.1 Chloroflexia bacterium | reverse complement strand
AATAAGAGGTCGCCCACACATGTATTCCTTTGCCCGTGGGGATTGTCAAAGGCCAGAGTCCGACGTATACTGGCGGCACTAATAGGATAATATCTAGCCCTTTGATATGGGAGGACAAAGATGTCTCAGGCTGGCGATAACACGGCAGGCACAATCGAAACGTTATTACAGGAGGAGCGCGTCTACCCTCCTTCATCGGAGTTCGTGGCGCAGGCCAATATCAACGACCCAGGCGTGTACGAATGGGCCGAGCGCGACCCCGAAGGCTATTGGCGAGAGCAGGCTAAGCGCATCGAGTGGTTCCGCGAGCCTACGCAAACGCTCGAATGGAACCCTCCCTTCGCCAAATGGTTCCAGGATGGCACGCTCAATGCCTCCTACAACTGCCTGGACCGCCACCTCGCCGAGCGTGGCGACAAGACGGCCCTCATCTGGGAGGGCGAGCCGGGAGAGCAGCGCACCCTCACCTACTCCGATCTGCATCAAGAGGTGAATCGCGCCGCCCAGATGCTCAAGAACCTGGGCATCAGCAAGGGAGATCGGGTGGCGATCTATATGCCGATGATCCCGGAGACGGCGGTGGCGATGCTGGCCTGCGCACGCATCGGCGCGCCTCACACGGTGGTGTTCGGTGGCTTCTCGCCCGAAGCGTTACGTGACCGCATAATAGACGCGCACGCCACGCTGGTGATTACAGCCGATGGAGGCTACAGGCGCGGCGGGATCGTGCCCTTGAAGGCCAACACCGACGCGGCGCTCGATGCGCCCGATCTGCCGGTGGAGAAGGTGCTGGTGGTGCAGCGGGTTGGCGATGCTATGCAAGGCCTCACGATGCAAGAGGGGCGCGACGTCTGGTGGCATGAAGCCCTAGAGGAAGTGCCGGAGGATGCTATTGTCGAGCCTGAGCAAGTGGAAGCCGAGCACCCGCTTTTCATCCTGTATACGTCGGGTACAACGGGCAAGCCTAAGGGCGTGCTGCACACCACAGGCGGCTACATGGTGGGCACGACCCTCACTACCAACTGGGTGTTCGACCTGAAAGAGGATGACGTCTACTGGTGTACGGCGGACGTGGGGTGGGTTACGGGGCACTCGTACCTGGTGTACGGGCCGCTCTCCAACGGCGCGACGTGCGTGATGTACGAGGGCACGCCCGATTTCCCCGACAAGGACCGTTGGTGGCGCATCATCGAGAAGTACCGCGTGACGATCCTCTACACCGCGCCCACCGCCATACGCACCTTTATGCGATGGGGTACCGAGTACTCGGACAGGTGCGATCTCTCCTCATTGCGCCTGCTGGGGACGGTGGGCGAGCCTATCAACCCGGAGGCTTGGATCTGGTACCACAAGCATATCGGCAAAGAGAGATGCCCGGTGGTCGATACGTGGTGGCAGACGGAGACAGGATCGATCATGATCTCGCCCCTGCCCGGCCTCGTGCCGACCAAGCCGGGGAGCGCGACCAGGCCTATGCCCGGCATCGCGGCGCAGGTGGTGGATGATGGCGGCAACCCTGTACCCATGGGATCGGCGGGTGGCCTGCTGGTGATCAAGCGGCCCTGGCCCTCGATGCTGCGCACGGTGTGGGGCGACGACGAGCGCTACACCAGCCAGTACTGGACCCGCTTCGGCGACGCGCACGAGATCTATTTCACGGGGGACGGAGCGCGGGAGGACGAAGAAGGCTACATGTGGCTGATGGGCCGCGTGGACGACGTGCTCAACGTGGCTGGGCACAGGCTCGGCACGATGGAGCTTGAGAGCGCGCTGGTGAGCCACCCGTCGGTGGCCGAGGCTGCCGTGGTGGGGGTGTCGCACGAGATCAAGGGGCAGGGGGTGGTGGCCTTCGTCACGCCGAGGGGTGGCGTGGAGGCAGGTCCGGCGCTGGTGGAGGTGCTGCGCAACCACGTGGCCGAGAAGATCGGCCCCATCGCCAAGCCCGACCGCATCTACTTCACCTCTGAGCTACCCAAGACCCGCTCGGCCAAGATCATGCGCCGCCTGTTGCGCGACATAGCCGAGGGCCGCGTGCTGGGCGACACGACGACGCTGGCCGACCCCACGGTCATGGCGTCCATCAAGAAGCAGTACGAGGAGACCGAGTAACCTGCTTATAGAACGCACGCTAAGCGGAGCAAATTGCAAGTTCAATAAGCAAATCGTGCCGGTTTCCGCAGACCAAATGCACTTTGTCATTCTGAGTACTTTACCAACGAAAATATGTCAAGAAAGCCGACCCAGTCTCCTTTGTCATTCTGAGCGAAGCGAAGAATCCGTTCGAGCGAGATTCGGCTTCTCTGAGGCGTGGATCTTACACCCACAAACAGGATCTTTGCCCACCCGATTCTTCGCTTCGCTCAGAATGACAACCTCTTCATTAGTTCGTTTACTGCTACTTCTTCGTTTGCAAAGCACTGAGCGAAGCGAAGAATCCGTATCCCCAAGATCATGCGTGAGGGACGAGATTCTTCACTTCGTTCAGAATGACAAAACCCAATTGGTTTGTGTACACGAACTTGCAAGATGCACCACTGAGCGAAGCCAAGAATCTCGTCCCTCACGCATGATCTTGGGGATACGGATTCTTCGCTTCGCTCAGAATGACAAAACTCAAACGGGGAGGCTTCTTTTGTACATTCAATTGCAAGATGTACTACTCAGAATGACAAATCTCTACTTTGGTGGCTAATGGATACACAACTTGCAGTTTGCTCCACTCAGAATGACAAGTCTCTACTTGCGTGGCTAATGGGAGATGCTCTAAATGCCGCTCCAGAGATAGTTTGGTTGAGAGACGTAATGAAAGGGACGTAATGAATCTGTAATAACTTTTATGCAATAATAAGAGAGTCTTCACATTTTTCGTATAGAGTAAC
>JBAURA010000655.1:0-1873 GCA_049580985.1 Chloroflexia bacterium | reverse complement strand
TGCGACCTCTGCCAAGATCGCGGATAGAGTGCCTACCCGCAGTGGATTATGTTGTGGGACCGTGATATGATGTTCGCCTTCTTTCCTCGTTGTAAGGCGTATATGACTGCCGGTTTGCCGGGTGATTTCATAGCCAAATGATGATAAATGCTTAGCCAGTTGATTCCCTGAAATGTCGCGAGGTAGTCTCATATGGCGATGATCTCTTCGCGCACAAAGTGAAGACGAATGATTTTAGGCTCTTGTCCTTCGTCGAAGTGGCACCTTACGGCATCCCGCACTTGCACATGAAGTTGAGCAATGGTATCTGCTTCGGTGAATATGGCGGCTCCAAGCGCGCGGGCTACAAAGCCGCCTTCTGGAGCTTCTTCTACCAGGAAGATTATTTCGTTCATGTCCGATCTCCTATTTCTGTAGCTCCCTCATCATAGCATCCACCGCATCCTTCGAGTCCTTCAGGCCGGCACCCGTCTGACGCATATATTCTTTCATCGCGCCGATCACATCCCTTTTCGGGCCAGATCTTCCACAGCCTTCTTGTTCGTTAGCTTGCCCTTGATCTATCCCCCCTTCTATTTCCCTACCCCATCTCTCATATCGATCCGCACGTGGGTAACCCCGCCCTCACCTCTCCGGGCCTGCACGTCCAGCCAGTAGACCGTCGGCGGCTGCTCGATACTCTCCCACCTGAACAGCAGCGCTTGCGGGTCGGGCTGGAACTGCTCCGTCTGCCAGCCGTCGGTCTCTAGTTGCTCCCGGTAGAACGCCAGCACTGCCTCAGGCGTGTCCGGCGTGGTGAACGTCACCGACCTGTATATGTTCAGGATGCTGTCTTCGGGACCTAGCTTTCTCTCCTCTACTTTCGTTACGCCTGGGTAGGACGGAGGGTTCTGTGTGCTGACGGGTGGCCCATCGGAACATGCCGCCAACATCAATACAGCTAAAGCGAACACCAGATGCAAACTCCTCATATTCTTCGTGTTCTTTGCTATCTTCGTCTCTTTGTGGCTTGAGAGCAATCTCAAGCCAGGATGCGCTCCTCGCCCGCGTAGATGTTGCAGCGACCCTGGCGTAGGAACGCGACCAGCGTGATGCCTCCCTCGCGCGCTAACTCTACCGCCAGGCTCGTGGGCGCGGATACCGTTGCCAGGATGGTTACCCCCGCCGCCAGCGCCTTCTGCACGATCTCGAACGAGGCCCGGCTGGTCACTACCATGACATGGTTGTGGAGGGGGAGCAGTCCGCGCATCAACGCATGGCCCACGATCTTGTCGACCGCGTTGTGGCGTCCCACGTCCTCCCGCAGAATCAATAGGTTGCCTTCCACGTCGAACAAAGCCGCCGCGTGGAGGCCGCCGGTCTGCTCGAAGCCGGCCTGGCTTTCTCTGAGCTTGTCTGGCAGTGTGTACAGCAACTGGAGTGAAATAGCAGCACCTTCCGGGACGGCTGCGAACTCTCGGACCACCTGCGCGGCGCTCTCCTTGCCGCAGATGCCGCAACTGGAGGAAGCGTAGAGGTTGCGCCGCCAGCGCCTGGGATCGACGAGCGCGCGCTCCGAAGGCGTTACGTTGATCACGTTGGGGGAGGGCGCGTCCTGGCTCGTATCGTCGGGGCAGTGACGGATGCTCTCTATATGCCCGTAGTGGGAGATGATCCCCTCCGTGAAGAGGAAGCCAGCCGCCAGTTCTTCGTCGTGGCCGGGCGTGCGCATGGTGACCACCACGTTCTCACCCGCCATGCGGATCTGCAACGGCTCTTCTACGGGCAGTAAGTCAGCCTCATGTGTGGAGCGTGCTCCCACATAGCGCTTGAGTTGCACGCTTCGCGCTTGAGATATAGTGGCGGGCGCATGGGTGGTGTCCATGCCGTATTC
>JBAURA010000654.1:0-5203 GCA_049580985.1 Chloroflexia bacterium | reverse complement strand
GTTTCCAATCCGCATTCCACTCCGCATTCCCCATTCCGCATTCCGCATTAGGAAGGGGGTGGCGGCGACCTGGGCTAGGAGCACCAGCCCTGAGAGGCTGTGGGAGGTGAGCATTATCCAGGTGGCGACTACGTAGGCCAGCCATAGGGGGACGGTGTTGCGTTCGAGTGCGAGCAAGTAGAGCCAGGTGGTGAGGAGGGTCATCAGGACGAGCAGGGTGTACATCTTGGCGTCCTGCGAGTACCACAGGTGGAAGGGGTTTATGGCGAGGAGGGCAGCCGAGATGAGGCCGAGCGCCTTGCCGCCAACCCTGGTAGCGAGCGCGTAGATAGCGGGTATGCCGGCGGTGCCGAAGAGCATGGCGAGGCCGCGTATGGGCGCTTCGTAGCTCGACCCGAACAGGAGGTGCATAGCGCGGGCGGCTCCCGGCACGCCGTCGTACAGCGCCATCCAGAAGTGGAGTATGAGGGTGTAGAGCGGGCCGTTCTCGCCCGCCCTGGCGAACGCTTCGAACAGGTTGCCTAGAGGCTGGCGGGCTTGCGCCACTATATCGGCTTCGTCGAACCATAGAGATTCCGCGCCGAGGTGGAAGCGGCGCAGGAAGAAGGCGAGCAGGGTCAGGCCGGCCACCATGAGCCAGGGGTTGACCCAGGCCATCCTTGCCAGGCGGGGTAGACCACGGACGATGGACGATGGACGATGGACGATGGACGGCGTAAGCGTTACGGTGTCAGGCTCTTTATCTTCGCCTGCGGTTTTATCAATGCTCGTATCGGTCGGTGTGCTCACAGAGTAATTAACCGCTATGGGCCGGGATGGTTGCAAGCTGGCTTACTTGCTCGGCCAATTCCGCGCATTCGGCATCTAGGAGGGCGGGGGTTGGCGCGCCCAGGTTGAGGGTCAGTAGGTGGAGGCGCTTGGGCGTGCCGCGCAGCTTCATGCGCGCACCTTCGTCGCCCTCGAAGCGCGGGTAGACGAGCACGCCCTGTTGGAGGCCGTAGCGGTCGAGGTAGGCGCTCACCTGGTAGAGGTCGCGGTTGGGGTCGGAGTCGGGGCCGTCGGCGCGACGATACTTGGCATCGAGCACCAACAGGGGGTTGCGCCCTCGCGCCGCGTATATGAGCACGTCGGGCCGGATGCCCACTTTGCGCTCTTCGTCCAGGTAGTCGTGACGCTGGGCGACCACGCGCAGGCCGTAGGGAGGCAGGAGCCTGGCGAGTCGCCTGGTGAGGAAGCTCTCGAACAGCCTGGGCATCTGCACCAGGAACGAAGCATATGGATGCGCGCCCGCTTGCTCGTTTAGGGTGAGACCGCGCAGGGCCAACCCGCACAGGGCGAGCGCGGGGCCGTACAAGGCGTTCAGCCTGTGTACGCGCAGGCGCGGCAGGAGAGCTACAGCCTCCGCACGCCTGACTATCGTAACGCCGTTGAAATGCCGGAGCAGGCCCCGCGCACGTGCCGCCAGGCGCTCCTCTGCTTCGTGCCTCCTGAGGAGGGCGGGCAGGAGCCGAAGGGTGGCGGCCAGCACCCGGTTTTCGGGCGTGTCGGGGCTGTGCTCGGCATAGGCGCAGGTGTGGAGGTGGTGGAGCCAGCCGTGCCGGGCCTGCTCGCCCAGGAGGATGCGCCCGCGCACATAAGGCAGCCGTTCCTCGCGCCTGTTGTAGTCGCGGTAGAGGCCGCCGGCTACCACTCTCTCTATGGCGTTGAGGAGGGCCGATAGCACGAACGGGAATATCTCCTCGTCTGCGCGCAGGCCGGTGGGAGGCGGGTGGAAATCGGCCAGCCCGGCATCGACGCACAGCATGTAGAAGAGATTGCCGACGCTTACCTTCGGCCTGATGACAAGCAGACCCCCGCCGGGCAAACTGATGCGCCCTACGTAGTCGCGGGCGGTCACCTTGTAGACGCCCTCACGCCCGGTGTGGGCTATCTCTAGCTGCTTCGAATAACGCGAGCGCAGCAGCGCATACACCTCGGCGGATAGCGCGACCTCGGTGGTGCCGTATTCAAGCAGGGTGATTGTAGATCGATCCATTTAATTCACCGCAGAGGACGCAGAGAGCGCAGAGTAAGACGAATATTACAGAAGTTGGCGCGCCTCGGCGAAGAGGGTGGCGTACTCGTCAAGCTCACCGGCGGGTGGGGTGAAGTATTCGGCGATGAGGGGGCGGATCGCGGTGCGCCAAAGGCGGTCAAGGGTAGGGGCGTCGAGTGGATCGAGCATGAAGTAGCTATGCCCGAGTCGGTGGTCGGGATCCAGGTGCTCGGAGAGGCGGCTGTTCACCGTCTCGAACAGGTCGAGGAGCACGCCCCGCGCCTCGCTGGAAGCGCCATGCGTGGCTAGCCAGTTATCCAGTATGGCCGCGTTCGGCTCCAGCTCGATGAAGCGGAAGCGGCGGCGGAGGGCGTAGTCCACGAGGGCTATGCTCCTGTCCGCCGAGTTCATCGTGCCTATGATCAGGAGGTTCTCCGGCACGTAGAAGGGAGCGCCCGCATGTCCCATCCCCCCGGAACCTGCCAGCTCCACCGCGCCCGCCGGCCCACGGTATTCCAGGGCGTACAGTAGCTCACCAAAGACGCGGGAGAGCGGGGCGCGGTTGATCTCGTCGATCAGGAGGACGTAATGATGGTCGGGGTCGTGGCGCGCCTCCTCGCATATGCGCACGAAAATGCCTGGCATGACCGCGTAGGTGATATGCCCGAGGGCGTCCACGCGGGGTTTCAGGCCCTCGATGAAATCTTCGTAGGCGGTGGATGGGTGGAACTGGACCACCTGGATCCTGCTGTGAGATGCGGCCACCAGCGAGGCAAGCCCACGGGCGAGCCAGGTCTTGCCGGTGCCGGGCGGGCCGCTCAGGATGATCTGGCCGGTATCTTCCAGCAGGTCGCGCGCTTCCTCCAGGGTTTCGGTTGGCAGGCCGGTCATGACGGCAAGCTCGGCCAGGTTGCGCACGGTAGGGAGCGCGCCGTAGGGGACGTAGGGGAGGGCGGGCGCGGTGTAGGAGGCAAGCTCTTCGCGGAGCCAGGTGGGCGCGACCGGGTTGATGCCGTTGCCGCTCATGCCCAGAGATTCGGTACCGGTGGCACCTGGCATGACGGCGAACTCATCCTCTTCATCGTCGCCGTTCGGGTGTACGTCGCCCGCGTCTACCGCGCCGAAGGCGGCGGCAAGCTCGGGGTTGCGGATGATCATCAGGGCCTGCAAAGCCCTGTACTCGTCCTGGGTAAGGCCGAAGAGGGTGCCGCTGCTCCGCTGGCGCACAGGCTCGGCCCCGGCGAGGGCCGGCACGGCCAGCAGATCGCGCCATGCCAGCGGGCTGGGCAACTCGAAGGCTAATTGCACGTTTAGCTCGGGGATCGGGATTTTTGGGTTGGCCTGCTGGTCCCCGACCCCTGATCCCCGGCCCCCGACCCCCGACCCCTGGTCCCCGATCACCACGCCCACGGCCCGTATGGCGTGGTCGGGCTTGGAGACGTAGAGGAGTACGGGGTCGCCCGGTTGGGCTGCCGTGAAATGCCTGCGCGGCTGGCCGGTGAAGGTGGCCGTGCCGGTAGCGATTAGCGATTGCCATTCGGAGCGGCGCTTACGCGTGGAAAGCCACCAGGCGCGTGGCATGGCGGGCGTTTCCCCCTGTTGGGATGTCTTCTGCTGTGTGCTCGCGTCGGTCACCTGGGGATATTATACAGGACGGTGGACGGTAGACGGTAGACGGGGGCGTAAAACGTAAAACGCTAAACGTGAAACGTAAAGCGCATAAATGGAAAATAGTGTAGCGGTAGAATAGATGCCAGACAGGACGAACCAACTGAATTTGGTCGGCGACGTATTGGCTTTACACTATTTTATCCATGATCCTTACGTAAATAACGCATGACGTATGACGCATTACCTCACGGGCAAACTTCACTTCGTACTTAAGGAAGTTCCATCCGAAGTGAAGTCCACATCCTCACCATACGAACTTGTGAATGACCCTCAAAACCTAACCTCCTACTTAAGGAACTTCCATTGGAGGTTAAGTTCCTACCCCAGAATCTTAACTTCCCACTTAAGGGGTTTCCATTGGAAGTTAAGAGTCACCGCTACAAGAATCTGGCCTGCCGACTTAAGGCATTCCCATCGTCAGACCAGATTCCTATTACCCTCCGTCTAGCAACCGACAACCGACAATTGACAACCGACAACCATCATACATGCGACTTCCACAGTCAGGCTGCGTATATATAGATGAGGGTAGGAGAATCGGCGACATGCACACAGGAAGGAGCACGAGATGCGTGATGGTACTTGCCCGAAGTGCGGTTCTCATGACGTGTACACCAACCAGGAAGTCGGCCCGGTGAACAGTGTATACGGTGCGCAGGCCATCCCCGTGCGGGGAGCGATGCACACCGAATTTGCTCGCCTCGTCAGCTACGTATGCGCGGCTTGTGGTTATTCGGAGAGCTACGTGCGTGGGTCGTCCAGCATCTCGCAGATCGTAAGGCACTGGAAGAAAGTGGCTTCTTAGACGGACGCATACGAAGGACGAAGACTTACTACCTTCGTCCTTCGTCTTCCGTCTTTCGTCCTTACTTTGAGGGATCGATCCGCTTGGTATCGGGCTGGCCGTATACTTCCGGGTGGAGGTATTTGCCTTGCTCGTCGGCGGGCTTGTTGACTTCAGACTGGATGCGATTCTGTTCGGCGTAGGGGTCGTGGCGGATGCCGGTGACCTGCCAGCTTACTTTCGAGTTAGGAGCGCCGCCCGCGATCTTGAAACTGTTGGCTTTGATCTCCTGGGCTATATAGAGATTGGGGCCGGGCGCGCCGATGGCGGTTAGCTGGTAGCGGAACTCTTCGTTCAACGCCTGGAAGTAGTCGGGTAGCTGTACGGTGGCTTCGCCTTTGGCGTCAAGGGTGGCATTGCCGTTGTAGACGTTCATCATGTCGGGCGACTCGACGAAGGAGTGGTAGAGGTACTTGTTCTCCGGGTCGAGCGGGTGGTCGATCTCGAACGAGCCTGCGGCCTTGCTGAGGGTGCCTTGCACGCGCACGTTGCCGTTGAAGTAGCCCGCCCAGCCATTGGCAGAGAGGTTGTCGCCGTACACCGCGCTACCCGCGCCGTTGGACCGGCCCGCCAGGCCGAAGCCTCCCGCCACGTTTTCGCCGTAGACACCGCTGGCCGCCGCGCCTGCCGACACGCCGTGCACGCCATTGCCC
>JBAURA010000653.1:0-2635 GCA_049580985.1 Chloroflexia bacterium | reverse complement strand
TTCCTACTTAAGGAAGTTCCATCGTCAGACCAGATTCCTACCGACAACCGACAACCGACAACTGACAACCTTCCTTCGTCCCACTGGGCATAAAGCTTGTGAGCACACCACGAGCAATGTAAACTTTCCCCATGAACGACAGGCGGCGCATATCGCGGCTCATATTACCGCTCTTCCTACTGGCCTGTGCGATGCTCGCCGTTTCGTTGAGCCTTGCAATACCGCCCCCCACTCAACGCGATGAAATGCCGGGCGGCAACTACCGCTCAGGGGGCATCTTCAACCCGCGCCCGACCGTATATGGCCTCCTCGACCCCCAGACCCTGCCCGACGGCACTACATACCGCATGTCGACCGGCCACGCCACCCTCACTTTCCCCTACATGGCGCACCAGGGGCGCTACGCCGGCCTGTCGTTGCGCATGGCCTCGTTGCGCTCGCCGGGGGAGCCGCCCGCGACTGTAACGGTCACCCTCAACGGTAGCCGATACCCGCCGTTCGAGGTCTCGCCTGCCTTTGCGGTCTATACTTTCACCCTCGACACCCGTCAGGTCCCTAACCCCTACCTAGACCCTGCCCATATCCAGCTCGATATAGAGAGCACCACGGCTGTCCTTCCCGACGGCACAGAGGCAGGTGTGGCGGTAGACAGCATGGAACTCGCGCCCAGGCGTGATCTGCGCGACGTGCTCATCCTGACGCTTGCCTGGGTGGTATCGCTACTGGCTGTTGGCCTGGTAGCGCTACGCCGCTTCTCCACCGGATGGGCGGCCCTGTACATGGGAGCGACCTTACTCACCCTAGCGGTAACGTCGTTCACCTACACCGCCCGGCCCTTCCCCCCGGCTCATGAAGCGCTGCTGGTTGGGCTTGCGTGGTTCCTAGCCGCCATGCTTGCGCCCGCAGGCAAGCCCGCGTGGGGGCTTGTGCTGGCGCTGCTCGGACTGTGGGTGGCGCTGGGAGGACGCCTCCTCAACGACTGGCAGATGGACGACGCCTACATCTCTTACCGCTACGCCTGGAACCTGGCGCACGGCGCGGGTCTCGTCTACAACCCCGGCGAAGCGCCCGTGGAGGGCTACACCAACTTCCTGTGGACGCTCATGTCCGCAGTCTTCATCGCGTTGGGCTACCACCCAGGCGGGGTCATGCTGGCTGCCATCGTCGCCTGCTCGCTCGGCACCTTGGGCCTGACCTACCTGCTGGCGTCTCGTCTATTCTCCGTCTCCGCGTATGGCATAGTGTTGGCGTTGGTATGCGCTTTGTTGCTGGCGGTTGACCCCGGCTTCATCACGTACGGCGTCAAAGGCAGCGGCATCGAGGCCGTCCCCTTCGGGTTCCTGGCGCTCCTTTCCGTGGCGTTCCTTTGGTGGGGAGATGAGGCTACATCCAGGCCATACTTGATCGCGGGCGGCGTCACTCTCGCCCTGGCTTCCCTCATGCGCCCGGAGGGGATAGGGGTCGCGCTGCTACTGGTGGCTGTAAAGCTCTGGCGGGCGCCGCGCTCGTCTAACAGCCTGTGGCGCACGCTGGCGGCGATTGCGGTGCCCTGCCTGCTGATCCTCATCCCGTACCAGGTGTGGCGCATCCTGTTCTATGGCTACCCGTTCCCCAACACTTTTTATGCCAAGACAGGTGCATCGGCTGCGTTCCTGGCCCGCGGTTGGGACTATACCTGGGCCTTCGTCGTCGATCACTGGCTGGTAGTCGCGTTGGCCTTCATAGGCTTACTACTCCTGAGCGTGAAGCGAGAGACTGTGCCCGCTATTATCCCTGCCATGTACGTGCTCGTCGCGTGCTACTCGCTCTATATAGTAGCGGTGGGCGGCGATCACTTCCCCGGCGGGCGTTTCTTCGTGCCCCTGCTCGCGCCGCTGGCCTTGCTTGCGGTCTTCTCGATAGAGAGGCTGTCCGGCTACTTTGGGCAGGTCCAACGGTTGAAACCGGCCCTGGCCGGAGTAGCTGTCCTGGGCGTGGTCGCCTATGTCATCAGCGCGCTGTGGTTGCAAGCGCCCGATGGCGCGCTGGCCCGGCGCACGAACCGTGATACTAATTTCGTCAATATATGGGGTTCGATGGGGTTGTGGCTGCGCGATCACACGCCGCCCGACACGCTAGCTGCTTCGCCCGTGGCCGGGGCTATCGCCTTCTACAGTCAGCGCAACGTCGTAGACATGCTAGGCATCAACGATCTACATATAGCGCATAAGCCAATAGACACAATGGGTAGCGGCCTCGCCGGGCACGAGAAGGAGGACCCCGAATACGTGCTGGACCGCCAACCGGCCTACATCCTCCCATACCCCGACTACTTCGACCCGTTGGGAGCTCGCTTCGCCTCCGAGTACATCACAGTCACGGTGCGCGGCCCGCTCGGTTGGCCTATCGAATGGTGGGTGAGGCGTCCGTAGGAGCGTCCACAAAAGGGTAATAATTGCCGTAGTAACGTCGTAGGGGCGGGTCCCCGTGCCCGCCCTTTATCCTCACCCCGATCTTGACGGCACACCTACAGGGCGGGCACGGGGACCCGCCCCTACGAGGTTAATATGGCAATTACTACCCTTTGTGGGTGCTCCTACGGACGCCTCACCCACCATTCGATAGGCCAACCGAGCGGGCCGCGCACCGTGACTGT
>JBAURA010000652.1:0-4738 GCA_049580985.1 Chloroflexia bacterium | reverse complement strand
TACATTTGGCGGCTGACCAGCCTGGGGATCATGCAAGGCTATCCATGTGGTGGACCTGGCGAGCCATGCGTAGACCCCAATTTCCTACCGTACTTCAGGCCAGGAGCGAGTGCCACCAGGGGGCAGGCCTCCAAGATTGTGGCTAACACCTTCTTCCCTGGGTGCAAGACTCCGGTATCAGCATGTGAGGGCATCCCTCCACCGGTCAATATGCAGATAACACCCGGCAACTGCGAGCTTGCCGGTACGGAATTCACGTTCGTTGGAAGCGGATTCGTAGCGAGCGAAGATGTTGGCGTCTATCTAACCGACCCTGATGGTGCTGTCTTTGGCGCGCCCTTTCATGTGGGGACCGATGAAAATGGAGTGACGGAGGCTGTGGTCTTCAGCACGTTACTAAATTACCCACCTGGTATCTGGACGCTGACTATGGAGGGCGTTACGAGCCACCGCACAGCATTCGGCTACTTCCGGCTGCTATCGCCCTGACCGACGGTAGACGGTGGGCGGTGGACGTAAGAAGGGTAATTACCTTTGTCTTTCGTCGTAATTCCTACGTGCAATCGGAGCCGTAGATCTCGCGGAGGAACTGGCGGGCTGCCTGGATGTCTACGTCGAATTCGAGGGCGGTTTTGTCGTCGTTGAAGGATACGAGGGAGCGATTGAGGCGGGACTCGTCGCTGCCCGACTCGAACGTGCGCTGGAGGGCGTCGAGGCCGCCGATTACCAGGTAGGAGGCAAGGCCGTTCATGTAGGCGCGCACTTCTTCGTCGATAGTGCAGCCCCTGGGGATGGGTTGGACGCCGCCCGTAAGGTTGTAGGCGTGGGTGGCTTCGTGCGCCAGGATGCTGGCTACGGCGGACAGGTCGGCGTCCCGGAAGTCGTTCGAGATGATTATGTAGTATTGCGGCGTGCGCCCGCCCGAGGAGAAGAACGCGCCCGCCACGCCCTCTTCGTTCGTGTCGTCGAAGCTGACCAGCACGCGGTTCTCGATGATGACGGCGGGCACCCAGCGAAACTCAGAGGTAGCGCCGAGCGCCTGCACAGCGGGCAATAGCTCGTCGTCCACCAGGGCATCCAGGCGCGGGTCGTTGCTGAGGTCCTGTTCGGCGGAGGGGATGGGGGCGGGTAGGAGCACTCTCGTGAGCGGGTCGAGGTTGGTATGCCGGGCGTACTCCACTCCCAGCAGGCCCAGTTGCACGTTGAACTGCGGCTCACGCTCGGGGTGCCACTCGAAGCGGTTGCGCTCGAAGTATTGCACGGTGTAGACCAGGCCGTCGGCGGGGTTGACCTCGGCGAACTCCTCGGAGATGGGATAGCCGAATACGGCCAGCCCGCCGTTCTTCTGCCAGTAGGTGAGGAAGGCGTTGGAGAGGTTGTGGCCCGTCTCGCTAAAGAAGTGGGAGGTAGGGGTGCTCAGGCCTATGGGGAGAGGCTGGAACGAGAGGCCGCGCGCCTCTGACATGATAGCGCCCAGACGGGTCAGCAGGATGGCGCGATTGGGGTCGGGCGAGATCTCAGGGTGCCATTCCAGGCGGGCGCGCTCCAGGTACTGGACGGTAAGGCCATCCTGTATGAAAGGCTCCGTGATGGGGAGGCCCAGGATGGGGGTGGCGCCGTGCGTCTCCCAGTAGTTGAGGAAAGCCCCGCGCATGAAGTGAGCGGTCTGAGCGAAGTAGCGCACCCTCCCTTCAGCTATGACCGGCGAGCCTGGGGTTACGGAAGTTTGGGCCTGAAGCGCAATATTGGAGGTAATGAGCGCGGAAGCGCTGCCCGTGGCGTAGGCCGATGTGGGAGCAAGCCACTGTGGCAGGCCCGCCATGAGCAGGGCCAGCACGAGAAGCGCGAAGCGGGGTATGCCTGGTTTGCGCGTTAGGCTATGTGTATGCATAATATTATCCTTCACCAGCCTGCTGTATATGTGATTATATCAGGTTCTTGTGGTTATGTATGCGGGGGATGGGGATTAGGGGATTAGGTATCGGAAATAATTGCTTACTTCGTATTGCGTATTAACTGCTGATCCCTTGATCCCTTAATCCCTAACTCCCTTAATCCCTAACTCCCTAACTCCCTAACTCCCTTAATCCCTAACTCCCTTAATCCCTTAATCCCTAACTCCCTTAATCCCTAACCCCTATACACTACGCCCGGAGGTCACATGGATAGATTGGTTTTGAAGAACGCCCGCTTGATCGATGGTACGGGAGCGCCCCCACGTGAAGGGGCGACCGTCATGGTGGAGGGTGGTAAGATAAGCGACGTGCGCTACGGTGTATCGTCTGAAGAGCTCGACGGTGGTATGCTCGACAGGTTGGAGCCTCACGAGCGCGAGATTGTGCGTAAACGCTACGGGCTGGAAGGCAGCCGCGCCTACAGCCGCCCGGAGTTGGCCGCCGAAATGGGGGTAGCTCCCAACCAGTTGCGCGGGGTCGAGACGCGTATACTCCTTAAGCTCAAAAAGCATGGCGCGGAGGGATCTTCGCCTGGACCTGACGAAGAGGGCGCGCAAGTGATCGACGTACAAGAAGCAACCCTCATGCCAGGGCTGATCAACGCGCACTGCCATGTGATGATGGATGCCGGGCCTGACCCGATAGCTGCCATGGCGCGCACCAACCTGGCCCAGGCGGTGGTCAAGGCGTTGAAGCGGTGCGAGGCGATGTTGAAGGCGGGCATCACTACCGCGCGCGACCTGGGCGGCTACGAGTGGGGCGAGCTGGCCTTGCGCGATGCGTTTGCTTCCGGCGAGTTACGGGGACCGCGGCTGATGTGTGCCGGTAAAGTGATCACTATGACGGGCGGGCACGGGTGGGATATTGGCCTGGAGAGCGACGGGCCGGACGCGGTGCGCAAGTCGGCTCGACTCAACCTGAAGAAGGGGGTTGATTGCCTCAAGTTCATGGCGACGGGTGGCGTGCTGACGCCGGGTGTGGAGCCGGGGGCCACGCAACTGTCGGAGGCAGAGATGCGCGCGGGGGTGGAGGAAGCACGCAATGTGGGCAAGAGGACGGCCAGCCACGCGCAGGGCACGAGCGGCATCAAGAACGCGCTGCGGGCGGGGATCGATACGATTGAGCACGGGATCTTCCTGGACGAGGAGTGCATCGAGATGATGCTGAAGCAAGGGTCGGTGTTCGTGCCGACGCTGGCCGCGCCTTACCGGATCGTGGAGGCGGGGGAGGCCAAAGGGATACCGGCCTACGCGCTGAGGAAGTCGCTGGCTGTGATGGGCGCCCACCGCCGCTCGTTCGAGTGGGCGGCGCAGGCGGGGGTGACGATAGCGGCGGGGAATGACGGTGGCACGCCTTTCAACCCCTCCGACGACCTGGTGACGGAGATGCGCCTGATGGTGGAGTACGGCATGAGCGCGCTGGGGGCGATCCGCGCGGCTACTCTTGGCTCGGCGCGGGCGCTGGGGTTGTCGGAGGAGGTGGGGACGGTGCAGAAGGGGATGTGGGCGGATTTGATCGTGTTGGAGGAGGATGCGGACCCGGTGGCGGATATTGGGGCTTTGGGGAGAGTGGGGATGGTGGTGAAGAGAGGGGTGGTTGTTTAGCAGACGGAAGGTGGAATGGAGTAAATATTTATGTCAACAACCTAACCTCCCATGGAACCTCCTTAAGTGGGAGGTTAGGTTGTTGACATAAAATAGGAGCCGTTTAGGGGTTCGTAGTATAGGTTCGCGCTGGAAGGAGCATGCTTTGTAGGGGCGAGCCTCCATCACCAGACGAAAGAGCTTCTCGTTGCCCGAAATCGCCTCCGGTATTCCCCCTGCCCATTTTGTATGACTTCAATGGTCGCACATCGCAACAGTGGTGTGATGTGGTGGGCCTTTACGTGGGTACGAAGCCCTCGGAGGTGTGATGTTTACCAGATCGGCTCGATACTATGACATCATCTACGGGCAGGAGGACTACGCCGGGAGCGTCGCCAGGGTCCGCGCTCTTATTGCCGCTTATGCAATGCGACCTGTCGAGACACTGCTTGATGTAGCGTGCGGGACGGGCCGCCACCTGGCCCTCCTGTGTGAATACTACATTGTGGAGGGCCTGGACCTCGACCCTACTCTGATCGCTGTTGCCCGTGGGAGGCTTCCCGGCGTGCCGCTCCACCAGGCCGATATGATCGATTTCGAGCTTGGGCGTACTTTCGACATCGTTACTTGCCTGGGAAGCGCCATCGGTGCGGTGCGTACCCTTGATGGCCTCCGTTCGGCTATGGTGTGTATGGCGCGACACCTGGCTGCCGGGGGCGTTCTCATCGTCGAACCCTGGTTTGCCCCCGACGAGTTCGTACCAGGTCGACCGGGTGCGAGGTTCGTAGATGAGCCGGACTTGAAGCTAGCGCGTATCAACCACAGCGCGGTCGAAGGGAGGCTCTCTATCCTCGACCTGCATTATCTGATCGGCACGCCCGCAGGGGTGGAATACTTCAGCGAGCGCATTGAGCTTGGGCTGTTTACCTTCGAGGAATATCGCGAGGCTTTCGAGGACGCGGGACTCAGGGTATTACAAGGAGGAGTTCGAGGGCAAGGACCCTTCGTGGCTGTAAAGCATACTTCTTAATAGACACGATAACCCCGGTTAGGCCTTCTTCGCCTTGAAGGCCGTCTGCAAGAGGGCGGGGTCGAAGAACTGGCTGGATTGGCCGGTGGTGGCGTAGTTGTAGAGGGCGGCCTGGAAGACGCCGTTGAGGGCCGCGCCGAAGACGCTTATCAGGGCGACGATGAGTATTA
>JBAURA010000651.1:0-12238 GCA_049580985.1 Chloroflexia bacterium | reverse complement strand
GCTGGTCATGCCAGTAGACCAGGTTATGCGCGCACGGCTCGCCGCGCGTCCAATTCGATATTTCGTACTGGCGATAGCCCTCCCCGGTCAGGCGCTCACCGATCAGCTCGTACATCTCGGCGGTCTCATCCTCTCCCGGCACCCGGATCAGCCCGCGTTGCACCCCCACGTACAGCGGCGTGTGCTCCTCCACGATCAGCGAATAGCACGACAGGTGCTCAGGCAAAGGCGACACCTCCAACAGCCTGTCGAGCATAGCGCTAAGGTGCGCCACGTCTTGCCCCGGCAATCCAAAGATGAAGTCGAGGTTGATACGCTCGAAGCCCGCTTCTCTCGCCAACCTGTACGAGTCGAGAGCGCCCGCCGCGCTATGGATGCGCCCCAGCTTCTTCAGCATCGGGTCGTCCAGCACCTGCACGCCCATGCTTAACCTATTCACCCCCGCCCGAAGGTAGCCCTCGAACTTCTCGCGGCTGATCGTGCCAGGGTTGGCCTCCATCGTCACTTCAGCGTCAGCCGCGATCCTGTATCGAGCGCGAGCGGCCTCCATGATGCGGCCTATTTGCTCGGGCATAAGCACACTAGGCGTGCCGCCCCCAAAGAAGACCGTCGCGATTTCCGTGTCCGCGCAATCCGGCTCACCATCCAGGAACCGCGCGACCCCGCGCCCTAAGTCCGCACACAGCGCTCGCACAAAAGGCTCGTGCCGCGACTCCATCCCGGCATACGAATTAAAATCGCAGTAGATGCACTTCGACTCGCAGAATGGGATATGCAAGTACAACCCGATTGGCTCTCTTCGCCAGTCGTAACTCCCCACACCCTGTACAATTGTAGATGTGATCTGCTCGATCATTTGAGCTGTCTCTTTCCCATTGGCGATTAGCCTGCTATGCTACCAAAAATATGGGGAGGAAACCAACCCACTACCCATAGCCACCCCGAGCGCCCATTGTCATCCCAAGTCCGCACTGTCATCCCCAGTACCCTTTGTCATCCTGAGTGGTTCACAAACGAAGAAGTAGCAGTAAACGAACTAACGAAGAGGTTGTATGCTGAGCGAAGCGAAGAATCCGGTGGGCAAGGATCCTGTTTGTGGGTGTAAGCTCCACGCCTGAGAGAAGCCAAATCTCGCTCGAACGGATTCTTCGCTTCGCTCAGGATACAAATCGAACCTGAGTAGTTATGTGCCACTTCTTCGTTTGTAAACCACTGAGCGAAGCGAAGGATCCCGCCCTTTATCGACTAAGCCCATAATACGAACCAAGCCAAAGCCGACCCACCCTTATGCAACCCCTTTGCATACACTCCTTGACTTGCAATTTCCTGATTACCCGAGCACCCTGATACTCTATCAAGATCAAGGCACACTTTCGCTAGCACAATACCTTCGTAAGCTAAGTATAATGGATCGCCATGCCCAGCGGATAGCAGACACACTCATTGAAAGATGAAAGATTGTGATTAACTTGACAATCTGCCCCTTTGACTGATATACTCGAAGAGAGACCATCGCCTTTTGCGCCGCGTTTGAGAAGTCGAGCCAATACCAATATGTCGATGACCAGCACCACCCAGTCACCCTCCTCAGAAAAAGCCAATATGAAGCAGATACTGGCACCCGTGGCCGACGGGATAGGGCTGATTGACGACACTTTGCGGTCGATTGTCACCCTCGATTTTCCGCTTATCAAGCAGGGTATGGAAGCCATCATCGCGGCGGGCGGCAAGCGGCTGCGCCCCGCCGTTCTTTTCCTGTGCGCCCGCTTCCACCACTACGACCTGGAGCGACTCGTGCCTATGGCCGCCGCCATAGAGCTACTCCACACCGCTTCCCTTGTACACGACGATACCATAGACAACGCGCTGGTGCGGCGCGGCCTGCCAACCCTCAACTCCATTATTGACGAGGGCACAACCGTGCTCGTGGGCGACTTCCTCTTCGCCAAGAGCGCCGTCCTCAGCACCATGGGCGGTATGCTGCGCGCCACCCGTATCTTCGCCGAATCCCTAGTCACTATCTCGGAAGGCGAGATCGAGCAGAAGTTCTCCCTGCACCACCTGACGGCTACGCGCGAGCAGTATTTGAAGCGTATCTACTCCAAGACCGCCGTCCTCTTCGCGGCGGCCGGCGAGATCGGCGCGGTGCTCTCCGAAGCCCCCGAGGACGACGTTCAGCGCCTGCGGCACTACGCCCGCCAGGTTGGCATGGCCTTCCAGATCGTGGACGACATACTCGACGTACACTCCACCGCCGAGCAGATCGGCAAACCCACCGGCGGCGACCTCAAGCAGGGCACGGTCACCTTGCCCACCATGCTCTACCTGGAGACAGCAGACGAGGCGGGCCGCGAGGAAGTCAGGCGCGTCATAGAAGGCGTGGACGCGGATGACGATCTTCTCAGGGCCACCCTAGCCAGGATCAACGCCTCCGGGGCAGTTGAGCGCGCCAACTCTGTAGCACGCCAATACGTCGAAGAGGCGAAGGCAGCGCTCGCCGGCTTCCCCAAAGTGCCCGCCCGCCAGTCTCTTCTCGACCTGGCAGATTTCGCGGTCCAAAGGCATTACTAGACTAAGCACCAACGTAGGAGGCACCCACAATGGGTGCCTTTTTGCACGTTCTGAGCTCGTGCCGCGAGCGCGCTTACACATCTACCCCAAGATCCGGCTTTTTCTTGGTGCAACGTGGTAAAATTAATATGCCCCCAATTCCGGCGACACGAGCGATCAATATGCGGACGCAATTGCCTGGCAGAACGACAACCCCCACCATAGCCGGTCTGCGCCCTTTCACCGAGGGCGACCTGGAGCCTCTCACCCATCTTCTTTGGGAGGCGCGGGCCTGCCCACCCACCATTCACCCTGCCCCCGAGGATGTCATCCTTCGCTGGAAGAGGCGCAACATCGACCCCATCTACGATGTGCAGGTGGTCGATGGCCCCGGCGGCAACCTGGCGGCGTTTGTTCAGACCGGCCTCTTCAAGGACGGCACTCCGCGCCTCAGCTTCGAACTCGCCGTGCATCCTGGCTGGCGGCGACGCGGGATAGGTTCAGCCCTGTTCGACACGGTTCTAACGCGCGCCCATAGTCTCGGGGTGCACAACATTACCACCCCCGTCTACTCGCTGCCGGGCGCGGCCCATACCGACATCGCCAGGTGGCTCAAACACCGCGACTTCAAGAGCGATCATAGCTACTGGCAGATGCGCCTCGACAATATCGCGCAGAAAGCGTGGCCCCACTGGCCGGAAGGGATCGGCGTGCGGCGCTTCACCGATATGGACCGCGACCCGGCGATCTGGGCCAACCTGATCTTGAGGGCGTTCAACGAGTCTGCCAACGCCGTGGGGGTGCTCGCGCAAATGCGAGAGCCTGGCGTCAGCCCCGACGGCTATTTCTTCGCCGTAGATCTCGCCACCGGGCAAGATGTCGGCACCAGCAGGGCGCGCATCGACGTCATCGGCGGCGAGCAAGTGGGCTACATCGGCACGGTGGGCGTGCTGCCTGAGTATCGCGGGCGGGGCATTGCCTCGGCATTGCTGATGCAAACGCTTGAGTTCCTGGCAGGCCGGGGCATGGCGGCGGCCACCCTCTTTGTGGAAGACCATAACCACAACGCTCGCAAGCTTTATGATAGGCTCGGTTGGCGGTACCTCTACAGGACCGAGCACTATTGGAGGCGGCTGATACCCTGAGCCGTATTATGGATGACTGGCAAGGAAGGCGCACGCAAAACTATGTTAGCAGTCAAGACGGGCAAGACGCTGGTCTATCTCGTGCGACACGGCGAGACCACGTGGAACGCGGAGCGACGCTTCCAGGGGCACCTGGACGTCGAATTGAGCAGGACCGGCATGTCGCAGGCAGAAGCAGTGGCCGTGTGGCTCGCGGCCCAGCCGGTGCATTTCACTGCCATATACTCCAGCGACCTCAAGCGCGCTGTGCAGACCGCGCAGACCATCGGCAAGCGCCTCGGCCTGATCCCGGAGTTGCACCGCGATCTGCGCGAGTTGCACGCCGGCGAATGGCAGGGCCTGCTGGCGTCCGAGATCGAGGCCCGCTTCCCCGGCAAGCTGGCCGAGTGGTCGGCCACGGTCGATAGCTTCACCACGCCGGGCGGAGAGAGCGTACCCAGGGTACAGCAACGAGTCTACGCCACATACAAGGCCATAGTGTCCCAGCACCCCGGCGACGCCATCATCATTGTGTCGCATGGCGCGGCCCTCACCGCGTTGCTCGCCGCCCTCCACGATTGGGACCTGGTAGAAACCTGGCACTCGCGCAAAGCCCGCATGTCGAACACCGGCGTAACGGTAGTGGCCCTCGATCATGAGAAGAGCAAGCACGAGCTGTTGTTGCTCAATTCGGCTGAGCACCTCCCCGAGCCGCTTGCGTCTCCCGTCCAACCCGGCGAGGCTCCGCCTACCGAGCCAACGGCCCGAGAAGTATAGGCCCTGTCCAGGGATGTGGCGCAACCATGCCCCTACGTGTCCATACCGCGGCCAAGCAGATAGGAGCTAGAGTGATCGATACAGTGGCAGAGCGCGCGCCTGGCTCGCAGGACGATGACATTGGTGCCCTATTGATGAAGGGCCGCGAGGTCGCGGTCGGCATCAAGCAGAAATGCATTGAAGATATCTCCGCGTTGAAGGCGAAGCACGGCCTCCTCCCCGGCCTGGCCGTCGTGCGGCTGGGCGATGACTCCGCCTCCCTCAGCTACGCGAGCCGGATCGAAGAGGCTTTCGGCAAAGCCGGGCTTACCGTGACGATTGTGGCGTTGCCCGCCACTGCCTCGAGGGCGATGCTTCAGTCCGAGCTAGGCCGCTTGAACGTGTTGCCCGAAATTGCCGGCGTCATAGTGCAACAGCCTATGCCCCCTCACATCGGCCTCGATGCCATCACCGATACCCTCGACCCCAACAAAGATGTGGACGGTATTCATCCCGTGAATATTGGGCGGCTGTCGCTCGGCCTAGACTGTTTTGTGCCCGCCACCCCGGCGGGCGGGATAGCGATGCTGGACTACTATGGCATCCCCATCGAAGGCAAGCAGGCCCTCGTTATCGGTCGCAGCGGCGTGGTCGGGCGTCCCTTTGCCCAGCTATTACTCGCCCGCAACGCCACCGTCACAATTGCCCACTCGCGCACCCGCAACCTGTATGACCTGGTCGCCGGTGCCGAGATCCTGGCATCGGCGGTTGGCAAGCCACACCTCATCAAAGGCGATATGCTGCGCCCAGGCGCGGCGGTGATCGATTTCGGCGCGGCTATGGTAGACGGCCAGATGACCGGCGACGTAGACTACCGGAGCGCCCTCGACAGAGTAGCCGCGATCACGCCCGTCCCTGGCGGCACCGGCCCCGTCACCAATGCCATGCTCCTAAAGAACACGATCAAAGCCATCAAGCGAGTGATGCACGATACGTCGGCGTGATGCGTGATGCGTTACAAGTGTAGACAGTGGATTGCGAACAACCGGAGAAAATTGCTTTTAAAGACTACCCAAGATGAATCAACCAACCGACAACTGACAACTGACAACCGACAACCGTCCCCACGTATCACGCCTTACGTTTTACGCTTAACCCAGGAGGGCCAAGACCAGTGGCCGACACCACCCATAACGATCTCAACATCGCGCACGCGGCGAAATTGAAGCCAATCGAAGAGATAGCCGAGATGATGGGCCTCGGCAGGGACGACGTCGAGTTGTACGGGGCGCGCAAGGCCAAGATACGGCTGGACGTTATCGAGCGGCTGCGCGACCGCCCCAACGCCAAATACGTCGTCGTAACGGCGATCACGCCCACACCCCTCGGCGAGGGCAAGACCACCACTTCCATCGGCCTCGCGCAGGGCCTGCACGCTATCGGCAAGAACGCCATCGTTGCCTTGCGCCAGCCGTCGCTGGGCCCCGTCTTCGGGATCAAAGGCGGCGGTTCGGGTGGCGGCTACAGCCAGGTCGTGCCGATGGAGGACATGAACCTCCACCTGACCGGCGACATCCACGCGGTAACCGCTGCCCACAACCTCCTGAGCGCGTTCCTCGATGCTTCCGTCTTCCACGACAACCCACTCCACCTCGACATCAACCGCATAGAGGTCAGGCACGTGCTCGACATCCTCGACCGTTCCTTGCGCGACATCATCCAGGGCTTGGGAGGCAAGAACAACGGCGTGCCCAGGGAGAGCGGGTTCGACATCTCGGCTGCCTCCGAGGTCATGGCGATCCTGGCCCTCGCCAAGTCGATCTTCGACCTGCGCGAGCGCCTCGGCAAGATCATCGTCGGCTATGACAAGGAGGGCGCGCCCGTCACCGCCGAACAAATCAAGGCGGCGGGCGCGATGACCGTCCTCCTCAACGAAGCGATCAAGCCTAACCTGCTCCAGACTATCGAAAACACACCCGCTCTCATACACGCTGGCCCCTTCGCCAACATCGCTCACGGCAACTCGTCCGTCCTGGCCGACTATATCGGTATCAAGTGCGGCGACTACCTGATCACCGAGGCGGGCTTCGGGGCCGACATGGGCTTCGAGAAGTTCTGCGACATCAAATGCCGGGTGAGCGGCCTCGCCCCCGACGCTGCCGTAGTGGTCGCCACCGTGCGCGCCCTCAAAATGCATTCCGGGCGCTTCAAGATCGTGGCGGGCAAACCCCTCGACCCCGGCTTGACCCAGGAAAACATGCCTGCCCTGGAAGAGGGGATCGTCAACCTCGTCGCGCAGATCGAGAACGTGCGCAAGATGGGCCTGCCGGCGGTGGTCGCCATCAACGCCTTCCCCACCGACACCGAACGCGAGTGGGCCTACATCGAGCAGGCTGCCCTGGCAGCGGGAGCGGTGGCCGCCGTACCCAGCACTCACTATGCCGAAGGCGGCAAAGGCGCAATCGGCTTGGCCCGCGCCCTCGTCCAGGCAACCCAACGGCCCGCCGACTTCCGCTTCCTCTATCCGCTCGAAATGAGTATCAAAGACAAAATCGAGACCATCGCCAGGGAGGTCTACGGCGCAGCCGGCGTTGATTACACGGAAGAAGCAGACGCCAAAGTCCGGCTCTACACCAAACAGGGTTATGCACACTTGCCGATTTGCATGGCGAAGACGCACCTCTCGCTCTCGCACGACCCCAGGCTCAAGGGACGCCCTACCGGGTTTACCCTGCCCGTGCGCGACGTGCGACTCTCGGCGGGCGCGGGCTTCATCTACCCACTCTGCGGTACGATGCTCACCATGCCCGGCCTCCCATCCGACCCTGCCGGTGCTCACATGGACATCGACGAACGCGGGAACGTCGTCGGCCTCCATTGACAGCGCTACATAATATCTTGTATCATACCCTGTGCGCTTACAGAGGCGTGTGAGCGACCTGTAATTGTGCAGCCTGATGGCTCGTTAATAGAGCAACCCGTTCCCGTCCACCCCAGGCGCAAAGGAGATACCAGTTCATGCCGCGCCATGCCCAACGCAACCTGTTCAAGATCGCGCTTGCCTGCGTGATGATCCTGTCGTCCGTGCTCGGACTGGGCGGCTTCAGCCCTGCCCAGGCTGGGCCTGCCGCCCAGGTCACTACCGCCAGCCCCAATGGTCTGGTGATCAATGAGGTGGCCGACAGCCAGAACGTCGCTTCTGAGTACTTCGAGCTGTACAACACCAGTGCCATCACCATTAACCTCTCCTCATACGTCATCTACAACCGCGACGGCAATAACCCGCTCTCCACTCTCGCTAACCCCCTGATCGGCCCCGGCCAGTTCCGCGTAATCGGGCCTTCGCAGCTTGGGCGGCCCACTATCGCCGGCTCCGGGCTGGCTACTATCGACTTCCTCGGTCTCCGTAACACGTCCCCCAGCGACCAGATCATCGACGTGGTCAACTGGGGAGGCGCCCCCGATCCGGGCTGGCCTAATTACGAGCTGTTTGCGTGTTGCTTCTTCAATACCAACCAACCCACGCTCATCCCCGACAACCCGAAAGACATCCAGAGATGGCCCGACGGGCAAGATACCGACGTCGGCACCGATTGGGCTCAGATCGAGCGCTCGCCGGGCGCGCCCTCCTGCGGCGATCCATTTGAAGACGACGACACCCTTAGCACTCCCTTCCTGCAAAACTCCGGCACAACCACGCTCCACCGCATCTGCGCTGCCGGCGACAGCGATTTCATACGCATAGATGTTTCGCCCTCCTTCACCTACACCCTCCAGGCGAACGCGGTTGGGTCCAGGGTCGATACCCTTATGAGACTCTACGATGCGGCAGGAAACCTCATTGCCGAGAATGACCCCGGCACAAGCCGCGACAGTCAGATCAGCTTCCGGCCCGCTGCCCAGGGTTCGTTCCGAGCCCAGGTCGTGGATAGCACGGGCCAGGGCAGCAATGGCTTCGATTTCCTGTATAACTTCACCATCACCCAGCAATCGGCGGCCTCACCGACGCCCTCCTTATCTGTCACCCCCACTCCTATTGCGTGCGAGGACCAGTACGAACCCGATAATGTGTTCCCCACGCAGGCCAAAGTGCTTGAGTTGAACACCGAACAGGTGCATACCTTCTGCCGGCAGAACAGCCCGCAGGGGGATGTTGACTGGCTTCTCTTTGTGGCGAGCGCGGGCAAGATATATACGTTCTATACCAAAGACCTGGCCGGCCCAACCGACACAGTCCTGTCGCTTCAGGACTCGGATGGCTCCAGTCTGTATGATAACGACGACTACCAGCCCGGCACGAGTCTCGCCTCCCGGATAGACTGGTCGTTTACCCGAGATGGTGTGTACTACCTGGCGGTCCGCGAAAAGCGTGGCGGCAACTCCCCCGCCTACAGGTACACCGTCGGAGTAAGCACGACCGGCCAGCTACCCCCTTCGATGACACCCTCTGCCACCGCCACCCTTAGCCCGTTCAGCCCCACCCCCACGAGCGGCCCCTGCTACGATGGCTTCGAGCCTGACGGCGTGCCCGAGACGGCCAGGATCATCTATATCGGGCAGACCCAACGGCACAACGTTTGCCCGGTCACCGACGCCGACTGGGTCAAGTTCTATGGCCGTGCGGGTAAGGCATACACGATTGCCACCACTAACCTCGGTATTGGCCTCGATACTTATATGTGGATCTTCGACAGCGACGCCACCACCATCGTCGCCTATAACGACGACGGCGGCAACGGCGTGGCCTCGCGCATAGATTTCGTGCCTCTGAAAGACGACTTCTATTACGTGCAGGTGAAGAACGCCGGCGACCTCGGTCTCCCCGAAATGACCTACGAGTTGAGCCTGGCGGTGACCCCTCCTCCCCCTCAGCCACCTTCCACTGCCACCGGCATCGTCGCCCCGGCGGTGACCGTGACGCCAGGTACCGGCGATGATGGCGTGTCGACACCTACTACCATCGTCCTGCCTACCAAGCCGCCCGTGAATACACCGACTCAGGGCGTAATCCCACCAACGCCGGAGGTCCCTGAGCCTGTAGCCACGAACGCGGGGGGCGAGCAGCCCGCGCCCACACAACCTGCCGTTGAGCCGACCAAGGAGCCTGATGTGCCGCCTACCGAGCCGCCGGTGGTGGAGCCAACGCCCGAATTGCCGGGCGTGCCGGTCACAGGTGGTAGGGAAAATGTGCCGGTGATTGAGGCGATATCTCAACCTCCAGCCGTGGTGAGAATGGCCCCCATGCTCTTCCGTGTCTTCTTTGACCGCAACGGCAACCAGAGCTACAACGCGAACGAGGGCATCAGGGGCGTAAGCGTCTTCTTCCTGGACGCAACGACAAACTACGCCCCCACCGCCAGCCTGCTCACCTCCGAAGTGGGAGAGGGCCGGTTGCAGGTGCCTGTCTCTCCGCAACAGGTGTACATACCCTACTTCAACATATTCATGCCACTCACCAGGTTCCCGGAGCGCGAGCTACATTCGATATGGCTGCCACCCGTGAAACTGCCCCAGAGCGTCCCGTAGCGCGACGCGGCACGTTTCATGCACTCTTCTCTTATCGAATCTAAAAGAGGCAAACAGGAATGACTCACGACCATTCTACAGACGAGCACGAACACGACGGCCATGATCACGCCCATGATGACCACGGTCACGATGATCATGCCCACGGTGGGCACGACGATCATGGGCATGAGCAGGACGATGCCTCCTCCGATGCATCGACCCTGGTCCCAACGAGCCGGCGGCAGTTGATCTTCCCTGCTTTGATCCTGCTGCTGGTCGGTATCCTCCTGATCGGTCCGGTCACGGGAGCCTTCGCGCCCAGGCCCGCGCCTGCTACTACAGAAGAGGTTCACAGCGAAGGCGGCGAGACCGGCGGTGTAGCAGGCGAGCCTACCCATGTCGAGGTAGTTGCTACGGCCACCACAGCGCCCGCCCGCCCTAGCGCCACCACTGTTCCCGTGGAAAGCACCTCTACTCCCGTGGCCGCCGCGCCGGGCTTGAGCGCCGAGGCCATAGCAACGCGCACCGCCGTCGCCGTGGCCGGTCAGCAGGGGGATGTCACTCGCGCTCCCCAGCAGCTACAGTTCGCGGGGGCGCAGTTCGCCGTGATCGCGGGCGGGGAAGTGCTCCCCGACTGGAAGACCACAGCCGACGAAGGGAAGGCGGTCTGGATCACGGGCACCTACGCCAACCACGTCATATACCTCCCTTTCAGCGATACCAACGCTGCCCTCTTCGCATCAGCCAGGCAGGGCGACACAGTCAGCCTGGTGATGGACACCGGGCAAACGTTCGAGTTCGAGGTTACGCGCTCAGAGCGCGCGTACAACGGTCCCCCGACGTCGGACGGCCAGTTCACCACCGCCACGGCTATGAACCAGGACCACGCGGGCGTCACCCTCTTCCTGGTAGGCGAGCCAGCAAGCGACCGCGCGGTCGTACAAGCCGACTTCACCGGCAACATCCAGTAGTATTAGGGATTAAGGGGGATTAGGGGGTTAAGGTAGTGGTCGTCCACTGGCTGCCGTCCAACCCGGCTCAGTATCTCTAAATCCCCTAATCCCCTAATCCCCTAATCCCAATCCCACACCCATCCCGTGCCAACACCGCTCCAACCGGGACAGACCCTCATCTTCCTGGGCGACCATACCACTCCCGATGAGCAAGGATATGTCGCCACTTTCAGGGATGTGCTCGCCCGGTTCTTTCCCGATCTCAGGCTCCGGCTCATATCGGCCGGATCGCGCGGCCAGACCGCCAAGGGCTTGGCTTCACAGGCTCTGGCACAGATAGTCACATCCAGCAGACCAGACTGGTTGGTGGTGGGGTTAGGGCTTGCAGACGCATTCCGCGAGCCGGCGGTCAAGCGAGAGTTGGAGGAGATAGGTGGCGGTCAGGCCGGTAGAGAACAGGACGAGGCAGAGTCCACGTTTGGCCCTGAGCTTCGTGTGCGCCGCCAGGACCTCGGCCCGGTGAGCGACGTTGGCCCCAACCCTGAGCCGCCGGTGGAGAGCGCAGCTACCTTCCAACAGGATCTTGGCCTGGCGCTCAAGGGCTTTGCCTCCACCGGGGTCAATTTGGCGGTACTCACCACCGTTCTCGCCGGTAGCAACCCACAGAGCAACACCAACCGCGTGCTAAAGGTCTATAACCAGGCGATCCGGGCGGCGGCTGGAGAGTCGGGAGCGCTCTTGATAGACGTTGAGAAGGCCTTCAAGGACGTGCTAGACCGTGCCCTCAACTACAAGCAAACCGTCGCTCTCACGGCCCCTACGGGCGAAGCCAACGCCCAGGGTCAGGCGCTGCTGGCTCGCACAGTCCTGAATGGCTTCGGCGTGCTGCCCCAATCCGGCTGGCGTCCACTCCGCTAGCCTCACAGGGCTTGGACTTAGAGTAGAAAAAGCCGTCGTAGGGGCACCCCTCGTGGGTGCCCTGTTCCCATACCGCGATCTCGACCCAAGGGGGCACCCACGCATGTGCCCCTACGACATTTCCGTTGAAAATCTGAACGGCTTACGTTAGGGAGCTACGAAGATGTAGTAGAGGAGCACCAGGAGCAGGCCCAAAACGAGGATCGCTGCCCAGGGGAAGGTAGCGGCGAACGATTGCCTCTGGCCCGCCTGTGCGTTGGCCTGGCCCAGGTGGTAGGGCACGTCGGCTACTACGGTGTTCGGCCTGAAGAGGAGGGCGGCCTTCAATCTGAGAGCGCTCTGGTTGTGCAACAGGTATTCCCACGGCTTGGCGGGTAGGAACTCCGGCAACACGATAGTGACCGTGTCGTCAGCGTGCTGGCGATCAAG
>JBAURA010000650.1:0-3148 GCA_049580985.1 Chloroflexia bacterium | reverse complement strand
GGACGAAAGACGAAGGACGAACCTACCTCAACCTCCGTCCTTCGTCTTTCGTCCTTCGTCCTTCGTCCCCTACGCACTCTAACCCACAATAGCCAGCACGTCGCGCTCGGACAGGACCAGGTATTCGTTGCCATCGAGCGTGAACTCGGTACCCGAATATTTCGAGTAGAGCACTCTGTCCCCTGCCTTGATTTCGAGGGGAACGCGCTCGCCGGTCTCCAACAGCTTGCCAGGACCAACCGCCACCACGCTGCCCTCTTGCGGTTTCTCCTTGGCGGTATCGGGCAATACTAGGCCGCTCGGCGTCATCGCTTCGCGTTCGACAGGCTGAATAACAACCCTATCGCCCAGGGGTCTCAAGTTAGCCATGTTGTCCTCCAATTATTGAGTACAGTTTTATGTTGAACTCTCTATACAGCAAACCGCGCGCCAGTGCAAGCCAGACGATAGTCGGTCCACCGTCCATTTGACGCCCGACTCCCTATGCTATATGATTTCGGGTGTGCAGACCTCGATCCGCTCGCAAACCCAGGAGCAGCCGCCCGTGGCCGGGGGCGCGACTCCTCCCACAAAAGTGAAGTCGCAGCCACTTCCAATACTATTACTGAAGGCTATGCGGCCCAAGCAGTGGCCCAAGAACGTGCTCTTGTTCGCGGCGCTGGTGTTCGCGCTCGAGTTCACGCATCTGAATTCAATCTGGCGCGCCTTCCTGGGGTTCGTCCTCTTCTGCCTCTTTTCGAGCTGCGTCTACATCATCAACGACCTGCGCGATCGCGAAAAAGACCAACTGAACAAGCGCACAGCCGCGCGTCCAATAGCGTCAGGCGCTCTCAAGCCGCAGGCGGCGATTGCGTTCGTCAGCGTACTGCTGCCGGTTACGTTCATACTCAGCTACTGGCTCAGCCCCTGGTTCGCGTTCATCGGCGCGATATACATGGCGAAGGACTTCGGTTATTCGTTCGGCCTGAAGCACGTGGTCATCCTGGACGTGTTCCTAATCGCCGCCGGGTTCACCATCCGGGCGGCGGCGGGCGCTATCGCTATAGGCGCGAACATCTCGGAGTGGCTATATATCGTCACCACCCTGGGCGCGCTCTTCCTGGCCCTCAACAAGCGTAAGCACGAACTGATATTACTGGGGGCCGACGCCGGCAGCCACCGTAAGGTGCTGGATGAGTATTCGCCTGCCCTCGTAGAGGAGATGCTGGCGGTGGTGACGGCCTCCACTGTCATGGCTTATAGCCTGTACACCTTCACCGCCGAGAACCTTCCCCAGCCGCTCAGGGAAAACCACCTGATGATGCTCACGATTCCCTTCGCGCTTTACGGCATCTTCCGATACCTCTACCTCGTCTACCAGAAGGATGTAGGGAGCACTCCCGAAGAGGTCCTCCTGACCGACAGGCCACTTCTCATATGTGTATTGCTATGGGGGCTGACAGCGGTAGTACTGTTATATCTCTTCTCTCCGCTGAGTGGCCTGTATCCGGGTTAGGCGGAAAACAGTGCATCACAACCTGAAAAATGGTATAATTGTTCTACAGATAGGCACGTTTTGTCCAGACCAGATGCTCCAATGGAGTGAGTATTTTAGCCGAATCAAGAGGAGTTAGCGCGTGAGCATCCAATCCACTGTCGAACCCGTAGCTCGTTTGATAGACGAGTTGAATAAGCTGCCCGGCATAGGCCCCAAGAGCGCCGCCCGCCTGGCTTTCTACCTTCTGAAAAGCCCCAAGGAACAGACGCAAGCGTTGGCCGAAGCGATCCTCGACATGAAGGACCGCATCATATTCTGCTCGGTCTGCTTCAATATCACCGAAGATGACCCCTGCCTGATCTGCCAGGACTCCAGCCGTGACCGCACCAAAATCTGCGTCGTTGAAGAGCCGCTAGACGTGATCGCCATCGAGCGCACGAACGACTACAAAGGGCTGTACCACGTCCTACACGGCGCGCTCAACTACATGGAAGGCATCACGCCCCAGCAGTTGAAGATCGAGGAACTGCTGAAGCGCGCTCAAGCCGAAGAGGTAGACGAAGTGATCCTGGCGACCAACGCCACCACCGAGGGCGACGCCACGGCCATGCTGATCAACCGCCAACTCGCGAAGGCGGGCGTGCGGACCACACGTATCGCAAGAGGCCTCCCGATGGGCGGCGACTTGGAATACGCCGACGAAGTGACGTTGAGCAGGGCGTTGGAGGGGCGTCGGGAGATGTAGATCTATTGACAATTATGGCATAAATCGAAGTTACAAAAGTAGTAACAGGGGACGCACCATGGCAACTGAGTTCGCGCGTCGACGCTTCACCGTAGACGAATACCACAAAATGGGCGACGCTGGGGTATTCACCGAAGACGATCGCCTCGAGCTTATCGACGGGGAGATCATCGAAATGAGTCCCATAAACATTCCTCACGCGGTCTGTGTGGACCTACTTACCATGCTATTCGCGTCGCAGTTGATTGGCAGAGGCATAGTGAGGGTGCAGAATCCCATATTTATCGATGAAATAAATGAGCCTCAACCTGACCTTGCATTATTGAAGCCGCGCGATTACCTCCACCAACAGCAGCATCCCGGCTCCGACGATATTATGCTTGTAATTGAGGTAGCAGATACGACGGTACGCTCCGATCGCCACCAGAAAATACCCAGATACGCACATGCGGGCATTCCGGAAGCATGGATCGTGAACATTCCGAGGCAAGAAGTGGAAGTCTATTCCGATCCGGTAGGCGCGAAATATAGGAGCATTCAGAGAGTCGGGCACGGCGGCATCATCACGCTAAAAGCATTGCCGGATGTCACGGTAACGGTTGATGACTTCCTGGGCAGGCCGCAGTAGGTCTGGTTTTGGAGCAATAATTATTCGCTGAAAAATAGGTCTAAAGAAGTACCAACACTTCCTTGACAAACGCGGTCCAGTTCTGTATAATTACAGAGGTCGGAGCGATACCGACCCAAAAAACAAAAGGGGGCCAGCGATACAACACTGACCGAATTACGAGACCGCAAGTCGAGTAGGTGTGTTGCGTCGCCGGTGGGGAAACCCTCCGGTTCTCTTTTTGCAGGCACATTAACAACTGAAGAGTGGTGATGAAGCGAAAATCATAGTCAGTTCTTCCAGACGAAAATTGCGGAAG
>JBAURA010000649.1:0-2376 GCA_049580985.1 Chloroflexia bacterium | reverse complement strand
ATCTTCTCGGGCAGATTCCCAAATTGCCATGCACCGGCCCGGAACGTGCCCTGGCTGGCTACCACCGGCAGTTTGTATCGCCTCGCCAGCAGGCCCGCCCCCCTCAGATGGTCGATATGCTCGTGGCTAACGAAGATCGCCGCCAACTGAGAGGGCGATATGCCGCGCTGGCGTAGATAATACTCAAGCACCGCCGCATTCAGCCCGGCATCGAAGAGGAGCTTGGTCCCTGCCCCTTCCACCAGGAAGGCGTTGCCCGAACTGCCGCTGGCGAGCGCGCTGACCCGCACTCTTGCCTGTACTTCTGTCCGAGTTTCCACACATCTACAATAGTACAAATGTTCGCGGTTGTCAAGCGTGAAGTATTAGGGGACATATCCCCTGAACACCAAAACCAGCTTCGCTAACCCATCAGTAGAGACTCGGTGCCATCGATCCAGATCTCGGTGCCGCTTATGTGGCTGGAAGCGTCGGAGGCGAGGAAGAGCACCAATTGCGCCACCTGTTCGGACGTGCCCGGCTTGCCGTCCGTCAGCGGGATCTTTCCCTCCGGGTATTCAACCGGCTCGCGCACCGCCTCCAGGTCGCGCTGCTCGGTGTTCTCGTCTATGTTGGTCTCGATAGCCCCGGGGCAGATCACGTTGGCGCGTATTCTGTGCCTGGCTAGCTCCAGCGCCACCATCTTGGTGAACGCCACCTGCCCCGCCTTTGAACAGGAATAGGCCGTCGCGCCCGTGTTGCTGAATATACGCGTGCCGTTGACGGACGAGGTGACGATGATGGAGCCGCCCCGTTTCTTCAGGTGAGGCACGGCGTATTTCACCGTCAGGAAGGTACCTTTGAGGTTTACTTCCAGAGTCTGGTCCCACTCTTCTGGCTCCAGCTCCTCCAATGGCGCCCACACGCCGTTGATGCCCGCGTTGGCAAAAACGACGTCGAGGCGACCCCAGCGGTCTACGAGCTGTTTGACTGCCTGCCGCACCTGGTCCGGTTGGGAGACATCAGCGACCAATGACATAGCTTCGCCGTCCTTATGGGTGATCCTATCGACCACGTCCTGAAGCTCTTTGTCGTCGCGGCCAAGCGCACCCACCTTCGCGCCTTCCTGTGCGAGCAAATAGGCCGCCGCTCTCCCGATCCCTGAGCCGGCTCCTGTTATCAGCGCTACCTTGCCTTTGAGGTGCATAACGTCGGTTACGCAAGATACATGCCTGAGAACGGTTAATAGATCGGGGAAGGCTAAAGGCTCAAACCTGCCTCGTTCGCCAGCCCCTCAGCCTGCGCCTCCGATTCGACGGGCGTGGGAGCCTTGTGCAAGGCCCATATTTCCGTGTGAGCCACGTGGCCGCCCGGCTCTAACCGGACCATGGGGCCGAGGGTCTCCAGCTCGATTACGTTAGCAGCGAAGAAGACTTCGGCGTTGCACCCGCCGTCCGGGTAATCGCCCGCCGGTGTGGGGTCGAACCGCTTGCTGAAGAGGGTGCCGTCCAGCCAGTAGGCGAGCCAGCCGTGGGTGCTCCGGTAGCCGATCTTGTTGTTCGGGCCATGCTCGGCCTGCACCAATACCAGGCGATTTCCAGGCAGGAGGCGAGGATCGTTCACGTCGCTGTAAGGCCAGAAGCTGAAGTGCCGGTTGGGGAGGAACCCGTCCGGATCTGCGTGCCTCTGGGGCTGGGGAAGGAGCGCCACCCCGCCCGTCCTGCACATCGAGATTGCCCAGGGCGCAAGATGCAGCGGCTCTCGCCCATCGTTGCGCAGGGTATGAGTCACGATGACCTCCGGCCTGTCCGGCGACATCTCGACCAGGAGCGCTTTCACTATACCTGCGCCGTCGGGAGGCGCGGTGAACGAGGCGCTATTATCTCCTATAACCTCAACCGTCAGGGGGTCGTTGTCGGGCCAGTAAGTTGTGTGGAGGGCTTCGGGCGCATACCACAGCCTGTGCCCACCCACGAAGAAGTAGATGCCATTGGGGGTAGGCAGGGAGGCATCGGGCAACTCAGCAAGCAGGTTCTCGCCGTCCCGCCACCCCCAGCAGACGACGCGAGGCCCTCGGTCGGTCGTGACAGCCAGCCGTACGTCGTCATTGCCGAGCCAGAGGCAGGTCATATTGCCGAAACTATCGACGGTAATAGCCATATTATTTGTAACGAGAATGACGATTCTCGGAATGAATCGGTTTTATGCGGTTGATTTTAGGTCGAATAAGAAAGCGCACCCGGGATTATCGTGCCATGAAGGTAACATTCTTCCTGGCTCGTCGTCAAGAGAACCCGCCGATTGATGAAGATTATGGGTTAATCAAGTAACTGGGTCTTCGGTGAGATGGCCCGCCGATTCAAATCAGGATTACGCAAACAAAGTCCGCCTTCGCGG
>JBAURA010000648.1:0-2132 GCA_049580985.1 Chloroflexia bacterium | reverse complement strand
GATTCTTCGCTTCGCTCAGAATGACAATTCAACCTTGGTTCGCTTCCCCGTGCCTTGCCCTTTTTGGACACCCTCTCAGCATACAAAGGGTATTTGGTCAACCTTCTATGAACTTTGCACTCTTTTCATAGATGAGCCGAGAGGGTAACTTCTCTATGAATGAGAGCGGAATCAGTGAACTTATTCCGCCCTCTGGTATGGAGAAGTTGAAGTGTAAACAGCCTTAGAAGGAGTGCCGGAGCGCAACCTCTCTATGAATGAGAGCGGACCAGGTTCACCTATCACGCTCCATGTACAGGACAACCTGGTCATGAATGAGAGCGGACTAGGTTCACCTAGTCCGCTCCATATTGCAACTAGGTGAAAGTGCAACCTAGTCATGAATGAGAGCGGACTAGGTTCACCTAGTCCGCCCCATATTGCAACTAGGTTTGACATGGCAATGGCTATACAGGATGTGTCGGAAGGCAGCCGCGACGTAACGCTATTCTGGCTTGCCGAGAGCCTGCGCCGTGCAAGTGTGCCTAACCCCTACAACATTTATGTTTGTCCGGCAGATTAGCCCAACAGCGGCTCGATTCGCCTTCCGATCTCCTCCACCAGGCCGGGCACATACTGCGTTGGCAGGCCAACGCATACCTGGTCAAAGCCGGCGTCCACATACCCCTCTATCCGCCCTCGCACCTCATCTACCTCCTCAGGCCCTTTCATATAGAACTGGGCTGAGTGCCGTATGGCCGCTGGATCGCGCCCGACGGCGGCGCAATGCTCGTCCAGGATGTGGATCTTGCGCGCACCCTCCTCAGGCGTCCCGCCGCCGAAGTTCCACATATCGGCGTGCTTCGCCACCACCCGCAAGGTCAGCTTCTCGCCCCCGCCGCCGAGGGTGATGGGTGGGTACGGCTTCTGCACCGGCTTCGGCTCGTGCCGCGCCGCCTTCAAGCTGTAGTACTTCCCTTCGTAGTCGGCAAGCTCCTGCGTCCACAGCCTCTTCAGTACCTCGCATGCCTCGTCCAATTCGTGTATGCGTTGCGCCCCCGGCGGGAATGGGATCCCGTACATGTCGTACTCAAGCTCGAACCACCCCGCGCCCAGCCCCATGTCGAGCCGCCCACCGCTCACCCTGTCCACGGTGGTGGCGATTTTGGCGAGCACCGCCGGGTAGCGGTAGCCGTTGCACCCGACCATCAAGCCCAACCTCACGCGCCTGGTAGCCGCCGCCAGCGCGCCCAGCAGCGTCCAGCCGTCCATGCACGGCCCCTCGACATGCCCGTTTATTGGCACGAAATGGTCGAACATCCAGAATCCACCGAATGCTTCCACTGCGTCGGTGTCTCGCGCATACGCCAGGATGTTCTCCCAGTCGCGATCGTGCTGTGCCGCCTTGATGTCTATCCTAAGAGGAAAGTTCCCCATCTACGTCTCCCTTCGCGCGCGATTTACGCTCGCCTTGTGCTATAATTGGAGGATGCCTTACTTTCAGTAGGCAAGCAAAGAGCATAGAATACCAGCAAATAAGGTGAGAAAAGAGCATGCCGACCAAACCATCCAAAGAGCTTGATACCTTCCCCAACCCACACCCCAGCAACGACTATACCATCGATATCAACTGCCCTGAGTTCACGGCCCTCTGCCCGATGACGGGCCAGCCCGACTTCGCCACCATCCACATCAGCTACAAGCCCGGCCCCCGTTGCGTCGAGTTGAAGTCCCTCAAGCTATACATCTGGTCCTTCCGCGATGAGGGCCACTTCCACGAGGACGTTACCAACCGGATCATGAACGACCTCGTCGACGCCCTCGACCCGCAGGAGATGACCGTCACGGGCGACTTTGGCGTGAGGGGCGGCATCCACACGCTAGTTACCGCCAGGCACCAGAAGCAGGACTAACCCTCACCATGAACCGTAAGGTATAACTAGCTTGTAGTGTATCGACGCCCCTAAGTTAGTGCCAACTACACCTTGCCACCTTGAATTGCTAACAACAATGTGGCAAAGAAGCCGAGCCAGTACCCCTTGTCATTCTGAGCTTGCGAAGAATCTGTTGGGTAGAGATTGTGTACGTTGCCGAAGATCACCCTTACCTGAGACATGATCTTGCCCAACCGGATTCTTCGCAAGCTCAGAATG
>JBAURA010000647.1:0-5073 GCA_049580985.1 Chloroflexia bacterium | reverse complement strand
TAGCTCAGTTCGCTCCATCTAATTAGCCTTCCAACCGGTCCTCTGACACTCTTTTAGCCCTTCTCACGCACAAAACAAACTAGCAATTACCGTTTAAGTCGGCAGACCAGATTCCTACACAACAAGCGACAACCGACAACTGACAACTGACAACCGACAACTGACCGCCGTCCCGTCTATTGTTTGGCCGAACTGTGTCCATGATGATATAATGAGTGCGATTGAGCAGGAACAGGGCCGCGACGCGAAGGGCACTTAACGCAACGCGAAGGCGGCACGGGAGGACCGGCGGTGAGCGTCCACGCCAGCCACATGAAAGTCGAAGATATAAGGGCGCTCCTCAACAGGGAGCGATATGAGGCGCTTGACGTGCGCGACCCGATTGCAATCGCGCAGGCCGCGGAGCGCTTCAACGTGCTCGACGCCGTGCTTTCGAATCACCCGACCGGCGAGGTAATGGACCTCTACAGGCCGGTGCTATCGGTGTCGCAGGCAGCCAAGCTGCTGGGGTACAAGCCGAAGGAAGTGCGCAGGCTCCTGGGCCAGGGGAAGATTTCGGGCAAGAAGGTCGGCAACGAGTGGCGCGTACCCCTCAAAGCCGTGCTTTAGCAAGCCCACAACGGAGGAAAACGCGATGGCATTAGACGAACAAGCCCCGGCGAGAGGCCAGGCAACCGGCGAGAGCTTCGTGTCGGAGCGGGTGAATTCCGTGCCGCCTTCCGGCATCCGCAAGTTCTTCGACATAGTCGCGACCATGAAGGACGTGATCTCGCTCGGCATCGGTGAGCCTGATTTCGTGTCGCCGGAGCCGATCCTCAACGCGGGCATCGAGTCGTTGCGCGCCGGGCACACCGCCTATACATCCAATTCCGGTATCCAGGAGTTGCGCGAGCTTCTTTCCAGGCACATCGAACGGCTATACAACGTCAATTACGACGCCGAGCGCGAGCTGCTCATCACGGTAGGGGTGAGCGAGGCGCTGCTGCTGGCCCTCATGGCATCCCTGGAGCCTGGGAGCGAGGTGATCGTCCCTGAGCCGTGCTTCGTGGCGTACCAGCCGACGGTGGTATTCGCGGGAGGCGTACCCGTGCCGGTGCCGACCTACGTCAGCCAGCACTTCCAGGTGACCGTGGACGACCTTGAGAGGGCGCGTACGCCCCGCACACGTGCGGTGCTGCTGGGATACCCGAACAACCCCACCGGGGCCGTGCTGGAACGCTCAAGGCTTGTCGAGATAGCCGAATGGGCTGTCCACCACGATCTGCTGGTGATATCGGACGAGATCTACGACCGGCTGGTGTACGGGATCGAGCACACCTGCGTGTCGTCCCTGCCAGGCATGTGGGACCGCACGATCCTCCTGGGCGGCTTCTCCAAGTCGCACGCCATGACCGGCTGGCGCATCGGATATGCCGCGGCCCCACCGGCCCTCCTCGCCGCCATGAGGAAGGTGCACCAGTACATCATAATGTCGGCCCCCACGACAGGCCAGGAAGCCGCCATCGAAGCCCTCAAGTCGGGCGAGCCGTTCGTGGAGGCGATGCGCGGAGAGTACGACCGGCGCAGGCGGCTGATCGTTGACGGCTTCAACCGGCTAGGCCTCGAGTGTTTCGAGCCGCGCGGCGCGTTCTACGCCTTCCCTTCGATAGAGAGCACGGGGCTGAGTGACGAGGAGTTTTCGGAGCGCCTGCTGATGGAGGAGAAAGTGGCGGTGGTCCCCGGCTCTGCCTTCGGCAAGTCCGGCGCCGGACACGTACGCGCCTCATACGCCACAGCCTACGGCCGCATCGAAGAAGCCCTGAACCGCATTGAGCGGTTCGTAAATAAGCTAAAGTAGCAGTGCGCTAGGGCATGCCCAATACGAGTGCCTCCAACGCGAGGCGTGGATTGACGTTCTCCATCAATTGCTTGCGAGTGGCCTGCACCAGGGAGATCGCGCCGAGAGCCGACGAGGGGGTGTGCTTGCGCGCCGAGGCTTGCAGCGCCTGCAATTGGTCAACGTTCGCTACCAGCTCGGGGGCCGACTGCACCGCAATCACGTCGCGCCACCACCCTTCCCAGTGCTGAAGGAACTCGTACACCTCCGGGCGCGCGTCGGTGAACATCTTAGCGTACTGGGCAGCCGAGTTGACGCGGTCGTTGACGTGCGCCGACGACAGCACGCTAAGCTCTTGCAAGGCCCTGCGGCGGCGATCCAACCCCTCCCTGTCCGATAGCAGCGACACCGCGTAGCCGAGCCGCCCGCCCGACAGCGCCGCGCCCAGTTCCGCCTGCTCGCGCTCCTCATCCCAATAGCGTTGCAGCGCCTCCGCTACCTGCGCTCGCGGCATCTCTCTCAACGGCACGAGGAAGCAGCGCGACGAAATGGTGGGCAGCACCGACACCTCATCCGGGGCCAGCAGGATGAGGATAGTGTGCGCCGGAGGCTCTTCGAGCGTCTTCAGAAGGCAGTTCGACGCTTCCTCGTTCATGCGCTCCGCGTCACCGATAACGTACACTTTCCAGCGTCCCACGTATGGACTGAGGCCCACCGACGACTGCATCTCCCGAATTGCGTCGATCCTCAGCTCCCTGGCGGGGCCGCCCTTCCCCTTGCCACCCGATTCTCCAAGCGCTTGCGCCTGCGTTTGCAGGTTGAGCTCGGTGAGGTCGGGATGCGCGCCTCGTAACACGCGGCTGCACGAAGGGCAGATGCCGCACGGCTGGTCGGGATACTCCTGGTTCGCGGGTGGCTCAGCCTGGCAATTGACGGTCATGGCAAAAGTCATGCTCAGCGTGCGCTTCCCAACCCCCGTAGGGCCAGTGAAGAGATAGGCGTGGGAGACGTTGCCCGTGCGCAGGGCGGCGCGCAACAGCCCAACGGCCCGCTCCTGGCCGACTATGGGCCAGCCAGAAGGCTGCGGTTGAAATACCAGGCGACCTATGCTGTCCATGAGAATGCTGCTTCCTATAAGGCGAGGGATGCTTTAATCATGTCGCGTTAATTTCGTAGGGGCGGATCCGTGTGTCCGCCCTGTATCTCTACCCCGATCATGACGGCTCACCCATCAGGGCGGACACACGGGTCCGCCCCTACGATCCTTCTATGCTCAGGCTTTGCGCTTGGCCGACGCGGGCCGTGTTTTCTCCGCCCTGGCCGAAGCGGGGATGGAGACGGGAGCGAGGATGTTGTTGAGCCTGCGCCGGTCGTCGCTGGTGAGGATGCCGCGCACGTCCGACGCGCCTTCGCGGTCGTCGCCCATGCTTAGCTCAAGGTCCCTTAGCGCATCTCGTAGCTCGTTCACCGGGGCCGCGCCATAGGCACAGCCGTCCACCTCTACGTCCGGGTTGCGCGTGAAGAGCACCAGCCCCTTCACGGGCACGTCCGCCTTGCCAATGCTATCGACGAGGGCACGGGCCGCCGCCAGCATACTATCTAGCTCCAGGCTGGGATTGCCGACCTGCGGCTTAGCGCCCGTCGCCCGCTCGATCAGAGTTGAGGGCGCGCGCCACTTGTCGCCCTTGTCGCCGCCGGTACATGTTATGGGGCCGAGCGCGTCGTTGGAGGTCATCACAAGCACACCGGCGGGCATGATGAAGAGGTGGGGTATCCACACCTCGCCCACGCGCGGGTAGTGGTGCAGGCTGTACTTGTTGTTCAGCCCCTTCACTTCCGCATTGATGAGCGAGTCGGCCTTAGGCCCGGCGGTAAGCCGGCGCTCGGCAGCCCGCGCCGACATCCATATGGGGACGCCTACCAGCAGGAACGGGTACGCCAGGAAGATGAGGAACTGCGTTTGCTCGCTAAACGAGGCAAATGACATGATGAAAGAGATAAAGAAGAGGCCGATACCAAGCATCGAGCGCCGCCTGATCTTGCGGCGTTCCTCTTTCAAGTAGTCTTCGTGGACGAAAATATTCATTGGGTCCTTGTGCCCTCCGGGCCGACTTGCCCGCATATGAGGGCCGTGTTAAGATATAGGTCGTGATCGAGTCTATCACATGGCATGCGCCCGTTCAAGACGCGCGTGGTGCGGATGATGCTGTCCCCGACCTCAGTATCGTCATCGTGAGCTGGAACGTGCGGGAGGATCTGCTCAACTGCCTCCATGCCCTCTTCTCCCCACTCGTTCGGGACGCCCTCTCGGTGGAAGTGATCGTGGTGGACAATGCTTCGCACGATGGCTCCGCCGAGGCTGCCGCCGCCTTCCCTGTCACCCTCATTCGGAACGACGAAAACCTGGGCTATGGCCGGGCTAACAACATGGGCCTGCGCATAGCGCGTGGGAGGCACCTGATGGTGCTCAACCCGGATACGATCCCTCAACATCAATCGTTGAGGGCGCTTGTGGACTTCGCCGATTCCCAGCGCAGGGTAGGTATCGTAGCGCCACGCCTTCTCAACGCCGACGGGTCGGTGCAGACGGCGGCGTTCAACTTCCCGACCCTGCCGATGGCCTTGCTCGATCTCTTTCCACCGCCTACGTTCCTGCCGGGGAGGTTGCGCCTGCGCGTCCTCAACTCGCGCCTGAACGGCCGCTACCCTGACGAGCCTGAACGTGTCCACCCGTTCAAGATCGACCATCCGTTGGGGGCGGCTTTTCTCTTGAGCAGGGAAGCCTATGAACAGTGCGGCGGATTTGACGAGTCGATCTTCATGTATTCTGAGGAGATCGACCTGGCGTTGCGGTATGCTTCCGCCGGTTGGGAATGCTGGCAGGTCCCGGCGGCCAGCGTCATCCACCTGGGGGGCCAGAGCACCCGCCAGGTGCCCGATACCATGTTTGTCGAGTTATGGCGGTCGCGGCTACAGATATACCACCGCTACTACAGTCCGCCCTCCAGGCTCCTGTTGCGGTTGCTGCTCGGCATAGCGATGCTGCGAGATATAGGCTTTGCCAGGGTGGCTACTTTGCGCTCGCACTCAAACATGCACACCGCCGGGCGGATGCGTAGAGCAAAGGCGGTACTGCGGCTGGCGCTTAAGCGATGAACGACGTACAAATCCAGGCTAAAAGGCCAATCCGTAGGGGCGGACCCGTGTGTCCGCCCTCCTTGGTTGGCTACTTCCGTATATGGTACGCACCTATAGAG
>JBAURA010000646.1:0-3845 GCA_049580985.1 Chloroflexia bacterium | reverse complement strand
CCGTCCACCGTCCACCGTCTACCGTCTACCGTCGGTGATAGCTCTTATGCAAGAAAGGGGTCTATTATGAGGTACTGGCGCTTCTTGCTGGTTGTGCTCGCCCTGGGCGTGATCACACCGGCTATATTCACGTCGGCGAATGCCGCGGCACCCACCCCGTTCAAGGATGATGTTCCGGTGAGCCAGGCGCAGGGGCCGCCTGATTTTGAGACGCAGGTGAGGGGTAAGCTGGGGGATGGGGACCACTTCTCGCACCCTTGCGGCGGTATGCACCCGGAGCCGCCCTTCATGGGTATCTCGCCCCTGTCGATCACGAGCATACCGGGTGGGGGTTGCACCCGCGCTATCGGCGATATCGGGGTCTACCAGACTGGCCAGGACAAGTATGTGGTGCTGTCAGGCTACCTGGAGCGCCTCTTCTACATCTTCAAAGTTAACGACCCCTATAACCCCGAGCTAATGTCCTTCGTGCCCTTCCCGGCGGGCAGCTCGGCCACTACCTCCGTGTTTGCATTCAAGCAGGGTAGCAACTACTACGTTTCGACCACCATGCGCGGCAACGCCACTGCCTGCGGCTTCTACATACATGACGTCACCGATCCTACCACTCCGGTTCAAGTGAGTCGCACGGTGGGGGCGGACTGGTGCAGCCCGCACGAGCACTTCGTTTCTACCGACAGCAATGGGAACGCCGATTATGCGTGGGTGTCGATGGGCAATGAGACCGGGTCGTTGTGGAAGGGTGTAGCTCTCAACCTCAGCAACATCTCCGTGCCGGTGGAGACGGGCCGCTACCAGCGCCCCGACGCGAACGGCGACAACTACGTGCACGACGTGACCGTTATAGGCAATCGCGTATTCCTGGCGCACTGGGGCGGCGGCCTCATCATCCACGACAAGCAGACCCTGGCGACGAGCATCAACCCCACGCCTCTCAACCCCGTGGACAGCATCCGGCCCGCCGGTTTCAGGGTGCATCACTCGTGGCCCACCAGCGACGGCAACTACGTGTTCGTGGAGGACGAATTGCTGAGCGGCGCGGCCCAGGAGAAGGTCAAGCTTTACAATATCACCGACATCAACAATCCGCAGTTCGTGTCGGGCATGGTAGGGCCAGGCAACTCGGCCACGAGCCAGGCCCACAACCTCAAGATAATTCCATTGTCGCCCGGACACGACCTTTTGCTCGTTGGGTGGTACAGGTCGGGCCTTCGGGGGTTCGAGGTGGATACGACAGGCCCAGCGCCCGTGCTGACCCACACGCTGACGCACCAGATCATACAGAACCCCGGCCCCAACTTCGGCGGCGCGTGGGGCGTGGACTACCTGCCATGCACACTTAACAGCCAACAGAGGATATGCCTGTATACGAGTGAATACGTGCCCTCTTATGGCCTCGTGGCCGACGCGCTCGGCTACGACATAACGCTGGACCGCTACAAGCCGGAATCGGACATCACCGATCCAGTGCCGTCCCAGACTATTACCGCGTGCACCTATCTCATAAGCGGGGTCTCCCACGACTACTTCAGTGGGATGGACCGGGTGGAGGTGAGCCTGGACGACGGGGCGACCTGGCATCTTGCCCAGGGGACGACTAATTGGACCTACCAATGGAATATAGTGGCGGATGGGAACTATGCCCTCAAGGTGCGTGGAACGGACCTGAACGGCAACGTCGAGACGCCTGGCGCGGCAGTGAATGTTACCGTCGCGGGTAGTTGCGTAGGGCCGACCGCCACGCCCACGGAAGTGCCGCCGACGAATACGCCCGTGCCCACTGCAACTGCTACTGCCTGCGCCATCGTTTTCTCAGACGTCGAGGGAGGTAATACCTTCTACAGTTACATCATGTGCCTGGCCTGCCGTGGGATCATCAACGGCTACACATCAGGCTGCGAAACAGGCGATCCATGCTTCAGGCCGGGTAATACCGTAACGAGGGGCCAACTGGCGAAGATAGTGTCTAACTCGGCGGGCTGGAACGAGCCTGTGACGGGCCAGAGCTTCGAGGACGTGCCCATAGGCTCGACCTTCTACGACTTCGCGGGGCGCATGGTGGCTCATGGAGTGATGTCGGGCTACCCGTGCGGTGGGCCTGGCGAGCCTTGCGTCCCGCCTGGCAACCTGCCGTACTTCAGGCCTAATGTGAACGCCACACGAGGACAGATCGCCAAGATCGTTTCCGAGTCTGCGGGCTTCGACGACGATCCGGGTGCCCAGATGTTCGAGGACGTACTTGTAGGGTCCACCTTCTACGACTTCATCCAGAGGTTGGCGATGCGCAGTATCATCAACGGCTACCCGTGCGGCGGGCCGGGTGAGGCTTGCGTGCCACCTGATAACCGGCCTTACTTCAGGCCGCTCAACAACGCCACGCGGGGCCAGACTTCGAAGATAGTGGCTATCGCGTTCTTCCCGGAGTGTGGGAAGGAGAAGTGAGAAGTGAGAAGGTAAGAAGTGAGAAGTGAGAAATAAGAAGTGGGAGGCTTGATGTGCCTCCCACTTCTTACTTCTTACTTCTTATTTCTATTACCTCTTCGACGCATCGTAGAAGTATGCGCCTTCGGTGGTTTCGTCGGGGTAGAAGAAGGGGTATGCGCCGGATAGGAGGCTGCGGAGCCAGCTACGCGACATGGGGCGGTCGAGATTGACGACGGGCCAGAGGTCGTCGAGGATGGCCCACAACTTGCCGTCATTCTCCTCGCCTACGGCCTCGAAGGCGTTGGCGACGATCACGTCCGGCTTCCTGCGGTCGGCGTCTTCCAGCTTCTTCTGGTTGTGCAGCTTGCCGAACTTCTCCTGGGTCAGGAGGGCGCTGGGGTCGGTACCGACGGCGTATTGCACGGGGCGGAAGACCCACCGGCCCTTCCGCTCGTCAAGCTGGAGGAGGTTGGCTTCTTCCTCTTCGGCGCGGGTGAAGTGGATCTCGAACACATCCTCTCCCCGGTCGGTGGGGACGATGCTGAAGCGCGCGCCTGGGACCAGGTGGTCGGTGAAAAGCTCGTTCAGGCCCATGATGAAGCCGCCCCGGTTGCCGGTGGGGTAGCGTAGCTCGGCGAGCAGAGAGCCGTAGAGCTGAGGCACCTCGAAGCGCAGGAGCGAGGCGCGCTGGTCCTCGAAGATGGCCCCAGGAAAGACGCGCTTGAAGCGCCCGTCGTAGGGCAGCACGCCGTGCTCGTACTCGTAGTAGGTGAGTGAGTACTCTATCGGCCCGCCGTTGTAGGGGCTGGCCGCTTCGTCTTCCGCCTCGGCCTCGATAACGGCGGGGTCTTCCAGGAAGCGGTAGTCCTGGCCGATCTCGGCGGGCTTGCGGGTGGTTGGAGGGGGCACCGGCGATGCGCCGGCGTTCACCCAGAGGCGGTCGCTGTCGACGCCTACGAACTCGAAGTCCTTCTTCTCTTTGAGGAGGCGATAATCTAGCGAGAAGCGCACGCGGTCATAGGCGGGGTCCTCTATGCGGCGGCCCAGCACGTCGGCTATGATGTCGCGGTCGGAGGCCACACCGCCCGTCTCAGGCTCGTCCAGGTACTCCTTGATCCGGCGGTAATCGCCTTTGCTGAAGCGCTCGGTGGCCTCTTCAGGGAAGATGTCGGAGCCGAAGCGAATGAGGCGGGTGTCGTTTTCCACTATAGCGTTTATCATGCTCGCCAGGGCGCCGGCCACGTTCTCGTCCAGCAGGATTTCGTCCAGGGGCTGGCGCAGGTCGAAGGTGGCGGGACCCTGCCCGGTAGCAACCGTAACCTCCACAGGCCCGGTCACAACGGGCGCGGCGGGTGGGGCCGTAACGGGGGTAGCCGGGCGCGTAGTAGGGGTAGGAGTGGCGGGAGTAGCAGGGGCGGTGG
>JBAURA010000645.1:0-1748 GCA_049580985.1 Chloroflexia bacterium | reverse complement strand
CGCGGCTGGAACATCAAACAAATCGCGCTGTTCGCGTGGTTGCCATTTTTAGCTGCCGACATCGGTTGCCTCTTCGGTGGCTCGTTCTCGCTGTGGTTGCAAAAGAACTGGAACGTCACGCTCATCAACGCACGACGCGCGGCGTTCACACTCGGCGCAATCACGATGCTCGGCGTCGGCGGTGTCGGCTTTGTGCAAAGCCCTTTTGCCGCTATTGCATTGCTGAGCCTCGCCGGCTTTGCGCATCAAACCTTGTCTGTCACCGTCATCACGATGTCATCGGATTTATTCAAGAAAAACGAAGTCGCTACCGTAGCCGGCATGGCTGGAACCTTCGGCAACGCGGGGCTGTTGATCTTCAATCTGCTGATTGGCTCGTTAGTTGTGAAGATTGGCTACACGCCGTTTTTCATTTGTCTTGGGCTGCTCGACATTGTGGGCGCAATTATTTTGTGGACAGTGGTAAGAGAACGAAAACTCGGTTGAATTAACGAGGGGCTGGCAATGAGGTATTTGCTGCTGTTTCTATGTCTGTTCCCTGCCGCCTTGGCGCAGACCTCAGCGGTGGACATCGCACAACTTATCAAGGATTGTCAGGCCAATGGGCAGAATGGCTCTTTGATGGCGGAATACACCTACAACTGGAAGATTACGCAACGAGGCAGGAACAGCCAAGGCGCATACAAAGATGAGTTTGCGCTGTACGAAACCTACGTGCCGACTCTGAAAAATAAAGGCACAACCAAGTTTGTCTTGATTCAGACATACGAAAAGAGTCAACCGCTGCCACCTGACAAAGTGGAGAAAGAACGGCAAAAAGCGGGAGAGCGGCTGGCTAAAGCCGAAACCGAAAATCAACGAGGAACCACGAAAGAAACCAACTCTATCGAAGACGAAAAGCGCAAGCGTTTGCCCGGCGTGTATTTTGATGCCAACGTCAATTTTGGCTTGACGAAAAACGTGAAGCTCTCGCTTCAGACCATTCTGAAACAATGTGTCTTTGAGAATCCACGGGATGAGGCGCTAAATGGCCGACCTGCGATTAAGCTGGATTTTCGTCCATCTGCAACTGCCGTGTTTGAGAAAGACCAGAATTTTCTTGCGCGTGCGCAAGGGACAATCTGGGTGGATAAAGCAGACCGCATTGTTGTCAAAATCGAAGGCCGCCAACTAAATACCAAGCCGAATGACGAGGATTTGGTTTTTCTCTACCAAAGCATTCGTATGCCTGAAGGCAAATGGCTGCCTGAGCGTGTGCAGTTTAATGGCAGCAAAAACAAGGAATTTTTCAATGGCATGGGCGGAGATATGATTTTTGAATGGCTGGATTACAAACGTTTCGTGACTGAGGCCGAAGACGCCAAAATCAAATCTCCCAAATAGAATCGCAATGACAGAAAACAACCGCATAATTCAAAACCCCATCCTGCGCGGCTTCAATCCTGACCCGTCTATCGTGCGCGTCGGCGATGATTACTACATCGCGACTTCAACGTTTGAATGGTTTCCCGGCGTGCAGATTCATCACTCGCGCGATCTGGTCAATTGGCGTTTGCTGACGCGACCGCTGACGCGGCCAAGCCAGTTGAATATGCTGGGCGACCCGGATTCCTGCGGCGTGTGGGCGCCGTGTCTGAGTTATGACAACGGGCTGTTTTATCTGATTTACACAGACGTGAAACGCTACGGGCGCACCTCGCAACCGGGCAGTGTTGGCGCGGGCTTGCGCGATATGCACAACTATCTGG
>JBAURA010000644.1:0-2666 GCA_049580985.1 Chloroflexia bacterium | reverse complement strand
CTGGCTTACACACTTGGTCAAATTCCTGAAACATGCCGTGCCTTTTGGAACAGCAATCGGCGGAGTATATGATGGGAAAGCGATGGACGAAATGAAGGAAGGCACTGCTCTGCTTGAGGAAATATCGGCGCAGTTGCCTGGTGAACTATTCAGAGCCAATAGTATAAACATGGCCAAGTTGGAAACAAAGGCAGACGAAACCACGCATCGTATGGAAGGTGCTGCGCTAAGGGCGCTCTATTACTACTTAAAAGATGTTGATAAAGCACAAAACTGGGGTGGATTGTCGAAAGTGGTTACTCTAGACGGCAATATTCTATGGGTATGTGATTACCATAAGAAGGAATACGACCGCTAGCTTTTGGCAAGATATTCAAATGATCATGTTAAAGTGCCCTGCGAACAGGGCTTCATCTGTCTTGTCCAAGACGCTCACAAGGAGTGATCATTTGAATACTTGGTATTCCAGACATGAGGAAGCTACAATGAGCTCGTGCAAATAGAGAAGATGCTGATTTCTGGAGTTACTGAGCGACCTTCACGAAAACGTGAAGCACGGTATCTTCCTACCATCCTGCTCCTATTGGCGCTGGCCCTGCTGCTTCCCCGGCTGCTCACTTTCGCTCAGGTCACCACCAGCTTCCTCGCGTGGCCGTGGCAGTTCGACTATACGGAGGGCGTGAACCTCAGCGCCACCGTGCAATTGGCACAGGGGCGCAACATTTACGGGCACAATGGGCCGGAGTCGTTTGTGTCTGCGCCGTATACGCCTCTGTTTTATGTGCTGACCGCGCCTGTTAGCTGGCTGGCCGGGCCGTCGCTGTGGTTCGGGCGGGCGCTGTCGCTGGCGGCTACGCTCATTATCGCGTGCTTGCTGGCGTATGCGGTGCGGCGGGCTACGCGCAACTGGCTAGGAGGGGTGCTGGCGGGGGCAATCTGGCTGTCGCTGTCGCCCGTGATCGTGTGGGCCGCGCTGTACACACAGCATATCGTGGCGCTTATGTTTGGCCTGGCGGGGCTGGTGTGGGCGATGCGCTATCCCGAAGGCAGGCGGGTGTACGTGGCGGCTGGGCTTATGTCGCTGGCGTTCTTTACGAAGCAGTCGGCGTTCGACGCGGCGGGGGCGGTGGTGGTGTGGCTCCTTCTGCTCGACTGGCGCAGAGGATTGCGCTTCGGGCTGGCGCTGGCGCTTGCGGTTGGGCTGCCGTTCGTGGGGGCGAACCTGCTGCTGAAGGGCGGCCTGTGGGAGCACGCGTTCGGCAACCAGGCGCTGCCGTGGAACGCGCGCCGGTTTGGGAGGCTGCTCGACCGGCTGTGGGGAGAGTACTGGCCGCTGCTGGGCCTGGGGATCGCGGGTGTGATCGGCACGGTGGCCGCGCGACTGCCTGCCTCGCGCAAATGGCTCCCGCAGGCGAGTCGTGAGTGGGGATTGGTGACCCTCTACTTCGTGTTCGCGTTGGCGTCGGTGCTGGCGCGGCTGGGCCGGGATGGGGCCAATTACAACCACATGATAGACGTGCTCTTGCCCGCGTGCCTGCTGGCGGGGCTGGCTGCGGGTTATCTGGTGGAGAGGACGAAAGACGAAGGACGAAAGACGAAGGATGGAGGGGAAATTAGGGAAGAGAGTCGTTATAGGCAGAAGTGGGTGGGGAGCGCCATAGCCCTGGTGGGGTTGAGTGGGTTGTTGGTGGTGCAGGCTTTCCTGCTGGCCGACCCGCGCACGTGGTACCTGGGGGGGTGGCCGTCGGCGGAACTGGACAGGCAGATGCGCTCGCTGTCTAAGGTGGTGCGGGAGACGCCGGGGGATATTTATTCGGAGGATGCGTACCTAGCGTTGAGCAATGGGCGGCGCGTCTTCTACGACGACGCCTTCATGTTCGTCGGCCTCGCCAACCAGGGCAGGTGGGACGAGAGCGTATTCGTGCGGTCGCTGAGGGACCGCCGCTTCAGCCTGGTGCTGTTACAGGCGGATAGCACGCGGTTTACGCCCGAGGCACGGAAGGCGTTCGAGGCGAACTACGACCTGAAGTTCAGCGACCTGATAAGCACTTACACCCCGAAGGTGATCCCTATTGAGCCGCAGTACGCGCTGGCCTGCACCCTGGCAGGGGGAGGCGACGAAGTCGCGCTAAGGGGGTACAGCCTGCCGCCTGGGGTGGGCTGGCACGGCATCGCGCCGGGAGAGGTCGTGCGCGTGACGCTGTACTGGCAGGTCGCGCGCGCGCCGAGCAATAGCTACGCTACATACGTGCATATGCTAAACGAGCAGAACGAAGCGGTGGCAGCCGTGGACAACCCGCAAACCGGCGCGGGCAAGCCGACTATAGAGTGGGAAGCAGGCAAGACGATCACCGATACGGTGTCGCTACCGCTCAAGCCGGACGTGCTTGCGGGGCGGTACAAGCTGATAGCGGGTATGTACGGCATTGAGGGAGGGGTTATCAATGCGCTGTCGCCGGCGTGTGATGGGGGTGAGTTGTTTGGGGAGGGGGTGTCGCTGGGGTTTGTGGAGGTGAGGTAGGGTTGAGGATGCCCTCCTTCAGGCTGTGGGAAAGGGTATATCGTAGCGGCAGGCGCGCCCAATATGGTAAAATATAGGTGGCAAACTTGCACAAACGTTCGTAATTCAGGGGCCAGGGATCGGGGGTCGGGACTCAGTAGTATTG
>JBAURA010000643.1:0-8984 GCA_049580985.1 Chloroflexia bacterium | reverse complement strand
CCCTAATCCCCCGCGTCCACAGCGCCTCTGCGGTGAATATTCATTCCGCACTCCGCATTCCGCATTCCGCATTTCCTCTGTGGATTTGCGTGCATAAGGTAAAATAGACGGAGCAAACTGTCGGAGGCGGCGGCTTTCTGGACGCATCATGTGCGGTCCAGGGTGCGGCAAGGACACATCGGTAAGGGTTGGCCTGCCTGCGGCGTACAATATGCGAATACTACACGTTATTTACGACGACATAAAGAATCCCTGGGTGGGTGGAGGCGGCGCAACGCGCACCCTGGAGATCTATAGTAGGATCGCGCGGCGCGGCCACCGGGTGCTGGTCATCTGCGGCAACTACCCGGGCGCGCCCGCGCTCGAACGGCGGGGCGAAGTGCGCTACCGCCACGTCGGCTACTCCCGGTCGTACATCCTGAGCCGCATCGCCTTCATGCTGGGGGCGGTGCGCTACATCAGGCGCGGCGACTTCGATATCGTGGTGGAAGACGTATCGCCTTTCTCGCCCATCGGGTCGCCTATCTGGAAACAGCGTGTGCCCCACGTAGCCAGCGTTCAGAACCTGCTGGGCCTGCACGCCACTCAAAAGTTCGGCCTCATAGGTTGGGGGCCGAGACTCGTGGAGAAAGACCTCTTGCAGATGTATCGCAGCTTCGTGGCGGTCTCGCCAGGCATCGCCCGTCAGATAGAAGGCGCGCTGGGTAGATCGATCAACTGCCGGGTGATTCCGAACAGTTGCAACCCGATCTTCTTCCAGGAGAGGGAGACGACGGCGGACGAAGGACGAAGGACGAAGGACGAAGGACTATTGTCGCTAGTGGATACGCAATACGCGGTACGTAATACGCAGTCGAGCAATTATATCCTCTCGCTTGGCCGCATCGACGTTTACCAGAAGGGGCTGGACGACCTGGTCAATGCGTTTGACAGGATGGCCGAGTGCCTGCCCGACGTGAGGCTTTTCATCGCGGGAAGCGGCATGTCGTCCCAGGTGGAGATATTGCGAGGGCTGGTGGAGCAGGCCAGGCACAAGGACAGGATCGAGCTACTGGGCCAGGTAGACCAGCACAAGGCGGCCAAGCTGATGCGCGGGGCGCTGCTGGTCGCCATCCCGTCCAGGTACGAGGGGTGGCCCCTGGCCGCGCTCGAAGCGGGGGCGGTGGGAGTGCCCGTGGTGGGAAGCAACATAGTGGGCGTGCGCGACGCCGCGCCCCAATTCCCCGCCGGGCACGGCGAGCTTGTAGGGCCAGGTGACATAGCCGGGCTGTCCCGAGCGTTATACAAACTGGCGTCCAATAGGAAGCTACGCATCGATATGGCAAGCAGAGGGAGCAAGTGGGCCAGGGGTTTCTCGTGGGACCTGCTGGCCGAGGAGCAGATGAGATTCTATCTGGGCTTGCTCGGAAAGAAGGCATGATACTTTTCATAACGCGCAAGCACCCGCCGTCGGTAGGCGGTATGCAGAAGTTGAGCCAGAGCCTGACCAAGGAGACCGGGCGGCTCACACCCACTTCAACGATATACTGGGGAGGCTCGACCCTGTTCGTGCCCTTCTTCGTCGTGTACGCGTTCCTGCGAGCCGTGCTCACGGTCCCCAGGTCGAACCACGTCAAGCTGATCCACCTGTCGGACGCGCTCCTCGCGCCGCTGGGGCTGGCCCTGCGCACCCTCCTGCGCGTGCCCGTGGTAGTGACGGTGCACGGCCTGGACGTGACCTACGACAACCGGGCATACCAGTGGCTCATCCCGCGCTGCCTCAAACGTATGGACAAGATCATCTGTGTGAGTAGCTACACGCGCACCCAGTGCATCAGGCGGGGCGTGCCCGCTTCCCTGTGCGAAGTAATCCCCAACGGGGTCAATATGCTTGAGTTCGCCGACCAGTTCACGGCGGCTGGGATGCGCAACCTGCAAACGCAGGCGGGCAGGATGGTCCGGGGCCGCAAGGTGCTGCTGACCGTGGGCAGGCTGATCGAGCGGAAGGGCGTGGTCCACTTCCTCACCGAGATCATGCCCAGGCTGCTGGCCCACAGGCAGGACATCTCGTACTTGATCGTGGGTGAGGGGCCGCAGCGCGACCTGATCGAGACGCGCATCGCCTCTTTGCACCTGGGCAACCATGTGACCCTGCTCGGCAGGGTGGACGACGATACGCTCAGGGCCACGTATAGCGTGGCCGACCTCTTCATCATGCCCAATATCCCCGTGCAGAACGACATCGAGGGCTTTGGCCTGGTGGCCCTCGAAGCGGCGGCTGCCGGTCGCTACGTGGTGGCCTCCAAGCTGGACGGCATCCCGGAGGCCATCGTGCCCGGCCAGAACGGCATCCTGATCGACCCCCTGGACAGCGACACGTACGTGAGCACGATACTCGACCTGCTGGCCGACGACGACCGCCGCACCGGCCTGGGCAACCAGGCCCGCGAGTTCGTCCGCAGCCGCTACTCATGGGACATAATCGCCCGCCGCTACTTACAGGTCTTCATGCGAGTAATACAACCCCGAGGGGAACAAGCAGAAAAGGAAGAATAATTACGAATTACGAATTACCGTCTAGGGTTGCAATTCGTAATTCGTAATTCGTAATTCGTAATTCGTAATTCGTAATTCTGATGAAAGAACGCAAGAGAATCGTAATCCTCGGCTGGTACGGAAGCAACAACACCGGGGATGAGGCGCTTGTGCAGGTTATCGTCGAGAGGCTCAGAGAGCACGGGTTCGACGATCTGGTCGCGCTATCCACCAACCCCGGCAAGACGGGCGGGCGGCTCGGCGTCAGAAGCGTATCGCGCAACCCCCTGAACCTGGGCACAATCCGGGCTATGTACGGCGCGAAGGCGCTCATCCTGGGCGGCGGCGGGCTTATACAAGACGGCACGAGCATATACAATCTGCCCATTTACGCTATGTACGTGGCCCTGGCGAAGTTGCTCGGCCTGAAGGTTGTCGGCTGGGGCCTGGGCGCGGAGCCGCTCTGGACGATGTTCGGCAGGCTGCTGGCCCGCTTCATCTGCCACTCGGCGGACTACTTCAGCGTGCGCGACTCGGCCTCCAAGCAGCTACTCGTGCGCGCGGGGGTGGCCCCGCACATGGTAAAAGTGACGGCGGACCCTGCGATCTTGCTCAGGCCCGAACAGGGAGAGGACAACTGGCCACGGGATGGCAAGCCCACGGTTATATTCTGCATAAGGCACCTGCCCGCTAACCAGCCGGGGATCGGCCTGCACTACCTCCTGCCGGTGAGCACCCGGCACCGGGTAGGCATCGAGTGGAGGCAGCAGCCAGGCCGCGTAGAGGGCCTGGTGGAAGGGATCGCCGGCTCGATCAAGATAGCGGTCGAGGAGTTCGGAGCGCGAGTGGTGTTGCTTCCCCTGTGGCCGGGCCGCGACGACGAGATGCTGGACGTGGTAGAGAAGGCCGCCATCGGCATGGGCGTGCCCCCGGAGATGGTAGTGAGGGCCAGGCTGGAGCACACGCCGGGCAAGTTCTCCGGCTACGTAGGGAAGGCCGACCTGCTGGTGAGCATGAGGTTGCACGCGCTGATCTTCGGCGCTGCCCAGGGCGTGCCCATGATCGCCCTCTCGTATGCGCGCAAGGTGCGCGGCTTCATGCGCGAGTTGGATTTCGAGCGCTGGGTAGTGGAAGTAGAGCGGCAGGTGCCTCAGCCCGAAGAGATGAAAACGAAGCTGAGGGAGCTATGGGCCATGCGCGAGGAGGAATCGCGGCGGCTGGCCGAATCGTCGGCCCTCGCGCAGAAGGTTGCCGCCTCCGATGCGCACATGATTGTCGAGGTTGTGAATCGCAAAACGTAAAACGCGAAACGCGAAACGTAAAATCGTCTTGGCGAAACTTGGCTCTCTTGGCTTCTTGGCGGTTCGGTTCCTTTACGTTTCGCGTTTCGCGTTTTACCCCAAAGGACATTGACGGGAGTGAGCAACCAGGAAACAGAGGGCATCAGGCCACGGTTGTCCGTGGTGGTGCCGGTGTACAACGAGGCGCGGCGGGTGGGCCGCACTCTGCCTCTGCTTGCCCGCTATTTCAGGGGCCAGGACTATAGCGTAGAGTTCGTAATCGTGGACGATGGCTCTACGGACAACACGGTGGAACTGGCGCGCGCTCTACTGGGGCCCGCCGACGACGTGCGAGTGCTTGAGGAGCGCCCGAACAGGGGCAAGGGGCACGCGGTCAAGGTGGGGATGCTGGCCGCGCGTGGGGAAGTAGTGCTCTTCACGGACGCGGATCTATCGACGCCGCCGGACGAGATCGCGAAGTTCTGGCCGTGGTTCGACCAGGGCTACGACGTGGTGATCGGCTCGCGCAAGATGGAGGGAGCAGTGCTGGAGCGCCACCAACCGCTCTGGCGCGAGAGCATGGGCAAGGTATTCACCTGGCTGACCAACAGGCTCGCCACGCGTGACATCTCGGACATAACCTGCGGATTCAAGGGCTTCACCCACGACGCGGCCCAGCAGCTATTCTCACGCTCCATCATCGACGACTGGAGCTTCGACGCCGAAGTGCTCTTCGTCGCGCAGAAACGCAACCTGCGCATCAAAGAAGTGCCCGTTCGCTGGCACGACGAAAGTGGCACCAAGGTGCGCGTAGTGCGCGACGCGACCCGCGCCTTCCTCGGTCTCCTGAAGATCAGGCTCAACGGCATGCGCGGCAGGTACGGCTAAACGCCATGGGATAGGGGGTTAGGGATTTAGAGATTTAGGGATTGGAGAAGAGGTGCCTTAAGATCTGTCTGACGATGGAACTTCCTTAAGTGGGCAGACCAGATTCTTATGCGTGTGAACCTAACCTACAATGGAACCTCCTTAAGTCGTAGGTTAGGTTTGCAGCCTCTAATCCCTAATCCCTAATCCCTATCGTATCCCTGCTTCCACCAGTGCTCGTAGCGTTGGGTAGTCTGTCACGCGCCCTGCCTCGTAGCGGAGGAAGATGGGGTTGAAGCCTAACTGCGAAGGATCGGAGAGGGCTGCTTGCACCTGCGCGGTATCCTCTCCGACGCTGTATGACCTTATGTTGGTCCAGTCGTTGTAAACATGGTGTATTGCCGAGTCGAGGCCGGTATTGAAGAGTAGCACGTCCTTATAGCCGTATGGAGGGTTTGCTACGTAGAAGGTAGCCGGGCGGGGCGGGGCTGGATGTAACACCTGTACTTGAGCCAGTATTCCACGCGCCGCCTCGCCTGCTTCGCGCCACTGCACGTTGTGCGCGATAGTTTGCCAGCCGTACCAGGCAATGAAGAGAAGCGGGACGACGAAGGACGATGGACGATGGACGAATGATGTTGCGCTGGCCCCATCCATCGTCCATCGTCCATCGTCCTTCGTCCGTCTTTCGTCTTTCGTCCTTCGTCCTTCGTCCCACAGCCCGGCGTACACGAGGGCCACCAGCAACCCCACACCCAACGCAGGCATATAGAACCAGCGCAGGGCCACGGCCTGGAGGGTCAGCAAGAGGGTTACCGCGAACCAGCCAACGGCGAACACCGCGTTGCGCCCAAGCCAGCGTACCAGGAGGAACAGGCCGAGCAGAGCCACTCCGAGGATAGCGAGCTTGAGGAGCCACGGCCAGCCCGCGACTCCGGGCGGCAGCCACCAGCAGCCCAACGATAGCACTATGTAGCCGGCGGCCACGTCGAGCCAGTTCGTCAGAAAGCCGAGTTGATCGGAGCCATACATTAGCCTTCCCTGGCCCATGAGGAAGAGCACAACACGCAACCCCACGTAGAGGCCGGCTGCTGCCAGGAAGAGAGAATGGTCGCGCAACAGACCCAGGAGGGTGCCTGGGTCGCGCCACCAGCCGGGTGACCCCTTGCCTGGCCAACGTGCCCAATCCCTCCCGTACAGCAGATCGATAAACAGGGCCATGATCGGCAAAGTAACGGCGGCCTCCTTGCCGAACATCGACACGAAGCCAAGCAGTCCCGACAAGAGCCACAGCCCGCGCCCCGCACCCGCGCCAAGTCCCTGCCGCCAGCGCACGAAGAGCCACAGCGCGGGCAGCCAGAACATAGCGAAACTGGCGTCGGCCTGCCCGCCCAGCCACGTCACGGTCTGCGGTTGCGCCGGATGTAACGCAAAGAGTGTGGCGGCGATAAGGGCCACGTCACGCCTGCCGATTATTGCGCGCACCAGGAGCGCGGCCCATACGGCGTTCCAGAGGTGCTGGGCGAGCCGCGCCAGGTGCCACCCAAGCGGCTCGGTGCCGAAGAGGGCGAACCCCGCCGCCCAGGTGGACCAGGTGAGCGGTCGGAATTGGGCGCGGCCCACCGGGTTGAAGAAGTTGCCGACCTCGGCCCACGACTTCGGCCTCACATAGTTGAAGTCGTCGCCCACCCAGTAGGCGTTCATCGCCACCAGGTAGCACGCCACGACCAGCGCCGACATCAGCGCCAATCCCAGGAGCCACCTCCGCTCAGCACTAACGGCAGACATGGGGAGATTATAGCACGACGGTGGACGGTGGACGGTAGGGGCGTAAAACGTAAAACGTAAAGCGTAAATGACGTATATGGTGCGGGACAAAACCTAACCTTACACTTAAGGAACTTCCATGTAAGGTTAGGTTTATACGCACCAGAATCTGCTCTGCTTACTTGAGGGATTTCCATAAGCAGATCAGATTCTAAGGTCAATATCCCTTACGTTTTACGTTTCACGTCTCACGTTTTACGTTTCACCGTCCACCGCCGTTTACAAACACATAAACTATTGTACAACTGGTGTAGAATATACCTCGCATGGAAGTGCTGACGCTGGGGACGCTATTGCAGGTGAGCATGGCGATATTGATGCTCACCTTGCCTGGAAGCGCGCTCTATTTGCTCTCCCGGCAGGCGCTTGGCCGCGAAAGCCCCGGCGGGCTAAGGCACGCGCCGCTCTTCGGCATGGGGTTGAGCATCGCATTCTGGCCCCTCCTTCTTCTCTACGCCAGCCTTGTGGGCCTACCTTTCTCTCCGGTACTGGCATGGGCTGTGATGCTCCTATCCGCAGCTTATGTCGCATGGCGCATCGTCGCGCTTGGAGGCATCACACTACCTGTCGATGCCCGGCCCTATGCCATCGCGCTTGCGGGGCTGACTCTGCTTGCCCTTGTATTTCGATTGGGCGACATAGCGGGCCTGGATGCGCCCATGTTTGGCGACTCCCTCCACCACACGATGATCACTACCATGATCCTGGATGGAGAGCGACTCCCGAACGATTGGCTGCCCTACGTCCCCGTCGGCACCTTCACCTACCATTTCGGCTTCCATACCCTGTCGGCTGTGCTCGCGCAATTAGCCGGAGTAAAAGCTCCCCAGGCCGTCCTGATCATGGGGCAGTTGCTGAACGTCATGGCCGTACCCGCCGCCTATCTGCTGAACAGACGCTTGTTCGGCTCACGGCCGGCCGGATTGGGAGCAGCCCTGATCACAGGCTTCATTTCGATCATGCCCGCATTTTATGTCAACTGGGGCCGCTACACGCAACTATCCGGCCACATCCTCCTGGTGGTGGCGCTGGTGGTGGCAGCAGGGATCAGGGATCAGGGATCAGGGATCAGTAATACAAGAGCCCACGTATTACGTATTACGTATCACGTATCACGTATCACGCGCAGGTTCGTGAGCAAAGACGTAGTGTTACTGGCGATATGCGTGGCCGGCCTGGTAGTGGTCCACTACCGCGTGCTGATCTTCTTCGGGTTGTTCCTGGTTGCGCTGGGCATATGGCAGATCGTCAGCCTCTGGGGACGGTGGCGCGAGCTCCTGGGCACCTGGGCGGGCCTGCTGGCCGCTACTGTGCTGGGGCTGCTCATCGCTCTCCCCTGGATAATACACCTGCTAGCCAACTACATTCCCAACCTGGCGCGTCGCCTGGCTACCGTCACGCCCGAGTACCTGGCGACCTACAACGACCCAGGCGCTATCAGGGTATTCACAGGCACCATCCTCCCCGCGCTGGCGTTCCTGGGCATCGTGGCGGCGCTGGCGGGCCTGGAACGAAGGCGGCGGGCAGACGGTGGACGGTGGACGGTGGACGGTGGACGAGATGCAGAAGAAGGCGTAGATCACAATACAACCACAGAAAAAGTAAATGGTGACTACCGTCCACCGTCCACCGTCCACCGTCCACCGTCCCCAGAGGGCCTTGCTCTCGTGCTGGCCGTGTGGACGCTGCTGCTGATAGGGAGCCTGTGGATTGTGCCGGGGGCAATCGGGGGATATACGGTCGCCATCACACTCTACATACCGCTGGCGGCGCTCGGCGGGTTCGGGCTCGACCGTATGCTCAGGTGGGCGCTGAAGCGGGTCAAGCTGGGGCGGTGGGAAGAGTGGCTCCCGGCGCTGGGGATGCTGGCGATAGCGCCCCTGGCCGCCTTCTTCACGGGGGCATGGCACCTGGGCGACCCCGCCAACTACGCTTACCTGCAAAAAGCCGACCGCGAGGCGTTCGCCTGGATCCGGGACAACACCGCGCCTGGCTCGAAGTTCATGATCTCGTCCGAGTTCTCGTATGCCGGGCGCGGGCTGACGGCCACCGACGCCGGGATGTGGCTCCCCTTGCTGGCGGGCGAAGGCCAGACTGTCAGCATCCCCGCCTCCATCACGGGCAACGAACAACCTATCGACCCTGAGTTCTTCGCCGACACCCGCAAGCTGGCTGCCTACACGCAACCTGTAGGCGCGCCGGGCGAAGCAGGCGACTCGCTACAGGTGAACCTGGTAGCCAGGGGGATCATCCCACACACGGGAAGCATCACGGACGTGGAGGCGCTGGCGCTGATGAAGAAGCTGGGGTGCGGATACGCCTACGTGGGGGCGCACGGCGGGCTAAGCAAACCTCGGCTCGACGTGGACGCAATGAAACGCGACCCAGGCCACTTCACCCTCCTCTATGCCAGGGATGGGGTCTATCTATTTGAGATAACCCCATAACTCGTATAGAAATCGTAGGGGCACCCCTTGTGGGTGCCCTCTATAGGAG
>JBAURA010000642.1:0-6799 GCA_049580985.1 Chloroflexia bacterium | reverse complement strand
ATTATGGCGGCTAATGATAGTGTCTTGAAACGTAACCTGTTTTTCATTCGTGCGTTATTCTCCTGACCAGTGGGATGCGGGAATGGTGATAGCTAAGGGTAGCAAGTTCTGTTCCCAGTATGCGGCGGGGGACAGGGGCCAGGGATTGGGGATTAGGGATCAGGGATTAGGGAGACGGAACCGCCAAGAAGCCAAGAGCGCCAAGGTCCGCCAAGTTATGTATTTTGAGCAACTTTGTTAGTTCGCTGACTTCACTTCCCATGGAACTTCCTTAAGTGGGAAGTGAAGTTCGTAACTCAGATGCTACTCACTATTCGCTACTTGTTCCTGATCCCTGATCCCTGACCACCTCAGTTGACCCCCGCCTGTTATGGGAGTACAATCGTGCGCAAGAGAGGGATGCTGTTATGAAGGTTATTGTGCAAATACCTTGTTATAACGAGGAAGGGACACTGCCTGCCGTCATGGCGGATATGCCCAAGTCGATACCGGGTGTGGATGTGGTGGAAACGCTGGTGATCGATGATGGCTCGACCGACAGGACTGTGGAGGTGGCGCGGCAACTGGGCGTGACGCACGTCGTGAGGCATAGCGTCAACAAGGGATTGGCGGCGGCGTTTCAGACGGGGCTTGATGCCTGTTTGCGGCTGGGGGCGGATATCATCGTGAACACGGACGGGGACAACCAGTATCCCCAGGCGATGATCCCGGACCTGGTCGCGCCTATCGTGCGGGGTGAGGCGGAGATGGTGATCGGGGACAGGCAGGTGCGACAGATCGAGCACTTTTCGCCCGTGAAGAAGGTATTGCAGGTGATGGGTAGCTGGGTGGTGCGGCAGGCGTCGGGGACGGCTGTGCCCGACGCGCCTAGCGGGTTCAGGGCGCTGTCGCGGGAGGCGGCGCTGCGGCTGAACGTGATCACCAATTATACGTACACGCTCGAAACGATTGTGCAGGCTGGCAAGAAGAACATCAAGATCGCCAGCGTGCCGGTAACGACGAACAAGGTGACGCGCCCATCGAGACTGGTGCGGGGTGTGTTCGACTACGTGAAGAAGTCGGGGGCGACGATTGTGCGCCTGTACGCGACGTACGAGCCGCTGAAGGTGTTCTTCTATATAGGATTGATCTTGATGGGGATCGCGATCTTTGGGACCGGCAAGCTGCTGTGGCACTATTTTTTCCAGGAGGGTATGAACTTCAGGCAGACCTTCGACCGGCATGCGCCTACCACTATTGTCACCCTGATCACGCTCGTGTTCGGGTTCCAGATATGGTTGATCGGGTTGCTGGCGGACCTGATCGCGGCGAGCAGGCGATTGACGGAGGAAGTGCTGTACAGGGTGAAGCGGACGGAACTGGAATTGGATGGTTTGCGGAAGCGTAGGCAGGTGATCCGCGAGAGGGTGGATGGTGCCGAGCCTGTAGAGGCACAGGACGATGTTGAGTTGGAGCAGGTTGGGACGCGGAGCTAGACATAATTCTTGCAGCAGATGTTCCCACTTATGAACATGATCATGCACGACGGCACGCGCCACTTCGGCGACTTACCGCAGACCGTGTCGTGGTACGACCTGCGTGACCATATCGCGCAGATAGCTGGCGCGGAGATTACGGGCTTCGTCACGGACGACATCCTGGAGGCGTGGATCGATTTCGACTATAAGGGCTATCATTTCTCGGTCAATGACCAGTATGGGGAATACTGGTTCTTCGTGGACGACCCGGCTTGCCCCGACGACATACTGAATGAGGTGTTATTCTACTGCTCGCTTTTGCTCCTGCTTCGGCCTGCCAATTCGGACAAAGAAACTTAAGAAGTGATTTCAAAACTTCGCATCCCAGGCAGGGCGAGGCATGCCTCGCCCCTACAAAATAGGTTTTGAAATAAGCACTAAACGTGCTTTACCATCGATTGCGTGGGTTAGGGGCATCTAATAGTATATAGGCAGAAGACAGGAGGTGCTCGTGTTCACAATTGAGCAACGCGACCACGTGCGCGACCGCGTCCTGGAACTGGGGAGGACCGATCCGAGGGTCACGGCGGCTGCGTTCGTCGGCTCCATGGCAGCCGGTGCGGAGGATGAACGGTCCGACATTGATATAACCTTCGGGATCACTGATGGCATTAGCCCTGAAGCCGTCCTGGACGACTGGACCGAGGTCTTTCGCCGCGAATTCGGCGCTCTTCACCATTGGGACTTACGCTCCGGCTCGAGTATCTACCGTGTGTTCCTCCTGCCCACCGGCCTCGAAGTCGATGTGTCGGTGACTCCCCAGCAGGATTTCGGCGCTCGCGGCCCGCGCTTCCGCACCCTCTTCGGCACGGCCCGTCAAATGGAGCCTCCGCCGAAACCTGATGCCCAGCATATCATCGGGTTAGCCTGGCACCACGTCCTCCACGCCCGAGCTTGCATCGAGCGCACCAAACCCTGGCAGGCCGAATACTGGATAAGCGCTATCCGTGATTATGCGCTCACCCTCGCATGTCTTCGCCTGGGAGAGGAGCCTTTTTACGCGCGTGGTACTGATCGCCTCCCCGCTACTGTCACCGATCAGTTTAGAGATGCGTTGGTCTGCTCACTCGACGAGCCGGAGTTGCGCCGTGCCCTGGCTGTAGCAACCGCATGTTTTATCGGCGAACTGGATGCATCGGACCCGGCCCTGTGCGCCCAGCTCAAGCCAATCCTTCAGGAGTACGGCGCTCCACAACACTCATAGCCGGATGCCCGTGTGTCCTCCGAATGAGTCGCCCACGCCGAGCGCGGGCACCATCAGCCTCGCCTGGCACTGTAAGCGTTCAGACTAGTCCCTAGTGGTGGCCCTCTTGCGGCTTACGGTGGATAGATCGTAGGGGCACCCACAAGGGGTGCCCCTACGATCCGGTTTTCTCTTCCTCGACTCTGAACTCTTACCTTGCCACTTTGACTTTGACGAAAGCCCTGGAATGTCACGCCCCAGGGCTAGGATTCGTCTCGTTAATGTGTTATTAAGTAGGGCACATTTGCAGGCATGAAACCGCTTGTAACCCGCGAAAGATTGTGATAGAATGAACAAGGATTGCGCGCCGACGCCGCCAGGGCTGGCACAGGGCGTGCAATCTAACCCCCAGGAGGGAAGCATGCTCGTACTGGCATCCACGCTGGCACAGGCCACACCAACCCCCGTGGCGCAGGCTATCACTTCCGTTGCCGAGACCCAGACCAACTGGATCGTGATGGCTATCTTTTTCCAATTCGTGCTTGGGATCGCCGTGAGCATGATGCTCATCCCGGCGCTCCTGCGCCCGAAGGCCCCCAACGCCACGAAGGCTACGCCATACGAATCGGGTATGCCCCCCATCGGCGAGGCGCAGGCCCGCTACACCATCCGCTATTACGTGGTCGCCATGCTCTTCGTAGTGTTCGATATAGAGGCGGTGTTCTTCTATCCGTGGGCGGTGGCGTTCAACACTATCGGCTGGTACGGGTTCATAGAAATGGTGCTGTTTATTGTGTTGCTGTTAGTCGCGTACGTGTACGCCTGGAGAAAGGGGGCACTCGATTGGGTCTCCTAGTAAATAGATTCCGTCCGAGCGTGGTCACGACCACGGCGGACTTCCTGTTCAATTGGGCGCACAGGTATTCCATGTGGCCCCTGATCCTGGGCACGGCCTGTTGCGCTATCGAGATGATGGCGGTGGGTATCTCGCGGTTCGACATGCTCGAGCGGTTCGGGATGCTCTACAGGTTCTCGCCCCGCCAGAGCGACGTGATGCTGGTGTGCGGCACAGTGACTAAGAAGTTCGCGCCAGTTATGCGCACCATCTGGGACCAGATGAGCGAGCCGAAGTGGTGCATCGCGGTGGGCAATTGCGCCAGCGCGGGCGGGCCTTTCCCGACCTATGCGGTGGTGCAGGGCATCGACGAGGTAGTGCCAGTGGACATCTATATCCCCGGCTGCCCGCCCAACCCCGAAGCGATCTTCTACGGCATCTTGAAGCTGCAAGAGATAGTGCAGCAGCAGACGATAGCGCGCACCGGGCCGAAGCCGGAGAAGAAGAAGGCGTGAACCAGTTATCAGTTGTTAGTTGTCGGTTGTCAGTAGTAAGAACCGACAACTGACAACTGACAACTGACAACTGACAACCGGGGGATTTATGGCCGACTACGTACCATTCAAAGGCGGATATGTGCCGCCGCCGGGTGGGGTGGACCCCGAGCAGAACGTGGCTGTGCAGAAGCTGCGCGAGGCGATGCCCGACGCGATAGAGGACGTGTCATCGTACCGCGACCAGGTGTCGGTCCGGGTGTATAAGGACAGGATCGTGGACGTGTGCATGTTCCTGCGCGACACTGCCGGGCTTGAGTTCGATTTCCTGACCGACCTGACGGCGGTGGACTACCCTACCCGCGCGCAAAGGTTCGATGTGGTGCTGCACCTGTATAGCATGACGCAGAACCACCTGCTGCGTGTGAAGGCGGGCGTGGGCGACGGCGAGACGATACCGAGCGTGACGCCCGTGTGGAAGGCCGCCAACTGGGAGGAGCGCGAGGCGTTCGATATGTTCGGCATAGTCTTCTCGGACCACCCCGACCTGCGCCGCATCCTCCTGCCGGAAGACTGGGAAGGCTACCCGCTACGCAAGGAGTACCCCTTAGGCGGGTACGGGACGTACACTTCGTAGTTGTCAGTTGTTGGTTGTCAGTTGCCGGTTTTGGCCGGTACTGCAACTGACAACCGACAACTGACAACTGACAACTGAGGTGAGACATGGCTATCGAAGACCGGATTGAATTGATCGATGGGGCGGGCGAGCGGGTGGAGCCTGGGCGGGCCGTGGTGCAGACGGGGATCGGGCCTAGCAACAACCTGGTGCCCAAGACCGAAGACATGATGCTCAACCTGGGGCCTTCGCACCCTTCCACGCATGGGGTGTTGCGCGTGCTGCTCGAATTGGACGGCGAAGTGGTACGCAAGGCGATTCCCGACCTGGGCTATCTGCACAGGGGTATTGAAAAGCTAGGGGAGTACAGGCAGTACAACCAGTTCGTGCCGTGGACCGACCGGATGGACTACGTGGCGGCTTTCACCAGCAACCTGGCCTTCGTGCAGACGGTGGAAGAACTGATGGAAATCGACATACCGGAGCGGGCCAAATACCTGCGGGTCATCTTCTCGGAGTTGCAGAGGATCGCTTCGCACTTGCTGTGGTTGGGCACTCACTGCATGGACCTGGGCGCGGTTACGGTTTTCCTCTTTGCCATGAGAGAGCGGGAGAAGGTGCTGGATCTGCTCGAATTGCAAACGGGCGCTCGCCTGACGCTGAACGCGCAGAGGGTGGGCGGTTTCCCGAAGGACCTTCCCCCCGGCTGGCTGGAGCAGTGCCAGGCCTTCGTGGACGAGATGCCGGGCCGTCTTGGGGAGTATGACAAGCTGCTGGCCGAGAACCCCATATTCCTGCGCCGGGTTAAAGGGGTGGGCGTGATCTCGGCGGAAGACGCGATCCAGTGGGGCCTCACGGGGCCGAGCCTGAGAGGATCGGGCGTGGCGTACGACGTGCGCAAGTCGAGGCCTTATGCGGCCTACGACCGGCTCGATTTCGAGGTGCCGATTGGCACGCACGGCGACGTTTATGACCGCTTCCTGGTCAGGATGGAGGAGATGCGGCAAAGCGTCAAGCTGATCCAGCAGGGTATGGACCAGTTGCCGGGCGGGCCGGTGCTGACGGGCGATATGCGGGTGGCCTTGCCCGGCAAAGAAGAGGTAATGACCAGCATCGAGGCGATGCAGCGGCATTTCATCCTGGTGATACACGGCTTCAGAGCGCCGGTGGGCGAGTACTATTCGGCCGTGGAGTCGCCCAAGGGTGAACTTGGCTGGTATATTGTATCGAACGGCGAAAACCACGCATACAGGGCGCGCTGCCGGGCGGCTTCGTTCGTGAACTTGCAGTCGCTGCCCATAATGTCGGAGGGGGCGATGATCGCGGACGTGATCGCCAACATCGGCTCGATTGACATCGTGGTGGGAGAGGTGGACAGGTAAGATGGACGACAGACCCAGCGGACATGAGGACCACACCGGCGAGATGCTCCATAGCGTGCGCAGCGGGCACCTGACCTCGCACGACGAACGGAACCTGCCTGCGCGGGTGGACGACAGCACGGCTATCACGCCGGCACGCGAGATACCGCATGCGGAGATCACGAGCATCCTGGACCGCTATCGGCACGTAGACCCAGAAGAGGCCATGATCCCGGTGTTCCAGGAGATGCAGGTGCAATTCGGGTATATCACGCAGGCGGCGGCGGACCAGGTGTGCCGGGAACTGGGGTTGCCGGAGGCCGACGTGTACGGGGTGCTGACCTTCTACTCCTTCTTCCGGTACTCGCCACGCGCCGGGCACGTGATCATGTCGTGCGAGGGCACCGGCTGCTACGTGCTGGGGGCGGCGAAGATCAGGGCGGCTATCGAAGAGAGGCTGAACGTGGGGCCTGGGGAGACCAGCGCCGACGGGCAGTGGACTTTCGAGCCGCAGTCAATCTGCCTGGGGGCGTGCGACCTGGGGCCGTTGGTGGACATAGAAGGCAGGTTTTACGCGCACGTGACACCTGAGAAGATGAACGCGATCTTCGACGAGTGGGAAAGCGATGAGACGCGCGAGTACGAGCCGGTAGGCGACAACATGACGGGCGGGGTGGGCCACCACACGTACGAGAATAACTACGGTTTCGGCCCGCGCTCGGACGAGTTGTACGCGGGGTATGAAGTGGAACGGTTCATGCAGAAGGACGGTGGACGGTAGACGGTAGACGGT
>JBAURA010000641.1:0-6863 GCA_049580985.1 Chloroflexia bacterium | reverse complement strand
GCGTGGGTCTGGCCCTGAGCGTGCAGCAAAGCAGCGTAGCCGACGGCTGCGGCGATGGCGTCGGTGTCGGGGTTCTTGTGGCCGAGGACGTAGAGGGGGTTGGGCATGGTACGCTTGCTTCTATTGCTGTTCGAGGCGGGCGGCGTGCGCTTCGAGGGTGTGTTCCTTTAGCCATAATGCGCCGCCTTGCACCCAAGTGATTACATATTCATCATGGGCATCAATCCAAACAATCGATCTCAACTCTTTGATCTCGCTTGTCATAGCCGCAAACATGCCATGAGCTTTCTCATCACCGGAAACAATAGCACGATCCGTCTGTATGGCAGCTTGGATCAGGTGTATGTCTTTCAGCATGGCCTTCTGATGGGCCTGAGCTTGATTTATACTCTCGTGCAGATCCGAGGCTTCTTCCAAGACAATTTTATGTAATCTGCCTTTCTGTTCCATTGCCACGAGCCAAGTTGAGAAGAATTCGGAGCCATGCTTCCGCCATTCTGCGCGCAATTCCGGACAGCTTACTGCTAAATAGTGCTTGCGAAGAACGACCCTCAGAAAATCTCGACAGTTCTTTGAAAGAGAGTGGACTGCGTGCTCTCCACCTGCGGCTCTGGCTACGGATGCGTCTATGACGAGCCGCCTTGCTCTCGCGCTTGGCATATTCCTAGCTGACCGACTGCTGAAGTTCGGCGGCGTCCAAGTATTCAGCCTGGGCTTCGAGCGTTGTGTCCGCGAAGTCCTCCGGCCAGTTGCCGAACCTCCCCGCTTCGTCCAGGGTCGCCGTGGACACCTTTGAGTCGCCTGATTTCGGGTTGCGTGTGAACCAATGCAGGATCACGTCATTGGGGTCTAGCTCGCCCTTGGCGACCAGCGTTTGAATACCCAGCAAAAGAATTGAGCTATGAGTTTCAACCACTACTTTCACGCCACGTCGCGCTGCTGCTGCCAACACTTCGGCCATTTTAGATTGGGCACGCGGATGTAGGTGTATCTCCGGCTGTTCGATATAGACTAACTGTCCAGGGTCCGCCGTCAAGAGGGCCACTAGAACGGGTAGGGCTTGGGAGACGCCGAAGCCTACATCTGCTATGTTCACTAAATCTTTTCTCTTGCCGTTTGTTAGGAGCCTGCCTACTTGGAGGCGTATCTGGGCATCGTTGATGCGCTCCGCAAATACAGTGGAGGTTAGACCCAATTGCATAAGTTGGTGGTCTAATTGATTGAGTTTGTCTTTGTTACCGCCAGTTTGCCAATGTGCAATAACACTAGCGGTATAGATACTAAAAGTACCTGAGAAGCCTGTGACTGCGGTTATCGGATATTCACGCTCTGGATTACCTCGCAGTCCTGGAACGTGAATCACGCTTTGTATTTCTTCGCTTATCTCACCAAGTGGTAATGGCGAGAATGGGATTTGTGCTGAGGATTCGTTAGAATCTTCTCCTTCTGTATAAAAGAATTCGATGAAACTGCGAACACGTTGCATCGAAAGGCCGCCATGAGAGGCCGGGAGAATACGAAGAAATGTGAGTAAGCTGCTCGCTTCAGGCAAGTTTGCTAGTTGCTCTATTAGCTCACTATGAGACATCTCTGGGCTAAAGTTAGCGTGTTTACCGTTACTTATAACACTCAGATCCTTTACACGAAATCCCTGACCTTTATCCTTCACATAACTGACATTGACCATCGGCTCATCATTAACCTGAATGCCAAAAAGAAATTCCTTTGTGTTTCGCGATAGAAGCTGTTCACCTAATGTAAACTTGATATGCGGTCCATTCAACAATAGAGGGCCGGGATCAAAAGATGCTTCAAGCGTTTGCTTAAGCAATAACAATGGCTGCATGATGCTTGACTTGCCTGAACTGTTCGCACCAGCCAAGATGGTGAGCGGTCTTACCTCGATGCTCGTTTCGTTGCTTATGGATTTATACCCACTTACCACGATGCGGTTTATGCCCTGGCTTGTGTGCTCCGTTGGCTTCGTTCCATTGTTACTCTTGCTAGCCATATCGAATTTACCTACCCAATTTATTTGATATTATTGCTACCGCTTGTTTGGGATTGTATCAGTTTTACCAAGCCAATACAACGAACAAAAGGCAAACCCTCGCGAGTCTGCCCCTTGCGTTTCGCGGATTGCGTTTCGCGTGCTACCGCAGTATGCGCAGCGCCTCGGCTACGATGTGGTCGGGGTTGGGCATTACTGCTTTTTCGCCTTGCGGGCCGTAGGAGACGCGGGTGAACTTGGGGTGGACGCGGCCTATGGGGCCGTGGAGGTGGTGCCACCAGTCGGAGGCGGCTTCGGAGGCTACTGAGGAGCCTAAGCCGCCGATGGCGCGGTCTTCGTCGGCTACCATCAGGTGGCCTGTCTTGAGGAGGGACTGGCGGACTGTTTCGCGGTCGTAGCCGGCGTCTACGGTGCGGAGGTCGATCACTTCGGCGCTGATGCCGTGCTCTTTTTCGAGGGTGTCGGCGGCGACCATCGAGCGGGGCCAGAGGTTGCCGTAGGTGACGATGGTGAGGTCGGTGCCCTGGCGGGCCACGCGGGCCTTGCCGAGGGGTACGCGGTAGTCGGGACCGGGGTAGTAGGAGCGGGAGGGCTTGGCCTCGTAGAGCGACTTGGGTTCGAGGAAGACGACGGGGTCGCCTGAGATGAGGGCTTCGCGCAGGAGGCCGACGGCGTCGGAGCCGAGGGAGGGGACGACGACCCGGAGGCCGGGGTAGTGGGCAATGGGGCCGACGCCCGCCTCGGAGTGCCAGATCGCGCCAGCACCGCCCAAGTAGTCGCCGTAGGCCACGCGGATCACCATCGGGCAGGCGAAGGTGCCGTTGGAGCGCCAGCGCTGGGTGGCGATCTCGTCCACTAGCTGCTGCCAGCCGGGGTGGATGTAGTCGCGGAACTGGACCTCGATCAGGGGCAGGTAGCCCGCGAGCGAGTAGCCCATGGCGGTGCCCAGGATGGTGGCCTCGGCCAGCGCCGCGTTCCAGACGCGGTCGGGGAAGGCCTTGCCCACGCCCCTGGTGACGTGGAAGACGCCGCCCTTGCCCTTTAGCTTGCCGGTGGGGTCGGGCATCGGGTAGTCGGCTACGTCCTGGCCGAAGATGATAATGCGGTCGTCCTTCTCCATCTCCTCGATGATCGTCCTGGTGATCAGGTCGCGCATGGGGATAGGCTCGGTGCTGGTGTCTTCTTTGAGCCGGTTGGCTTCGTTCTCGACGAAGGAGGCCACGCGCAGGTCGTAAGGGGTGGAGGTGACGTGCCACTTTATGGTGTCGGGGTCAAGCTTGGGTTCGGCTACCGCCTGCTCGGACGTCTTGCGGATCTCGCCGATCACCAGCGCATCGAGGGCTTTCAGCTTATCTTCGTCCACGCCGTTGTCGGTAAGGAGGGACTTCATCCTGACCAGGGGGTCGCGCAGACCCTCGGAGGTGATGTCGTCTTCGCTGCGGTAGTTGGACTGGGTGTCAGCCGACGAATGGCTGAGGGGGCGCGTGACGTGGGCATGGATGAGCACAGGCCCCTTGCCCGAGCGCAGGTACTCGGCGGCTTTTTTGGCGGTCCTGAAGGCTTCCAGGAAGTCGGTGCCGTCGATCTCTAGCACTTCCAGGTGGTTGTTCGGGCCGATGTGGGAGTAGCGGCTGTAGAGCCTGGCAGCGTTGCCGCCGGGGATGTTGACGCTGACGGGGGTGGAGATCGCCCACTCGTCGTCTTCGACCACGAAAAGCACGGGGGCCATGAAGCGTACCGCGTCGCGGATGGCTTCCTCGACCTCGCCTTCGGAGGTGGTGCCGTCGCCTATGGAGGTGTAGACGAAGGAGTCGTCTCTACCGACCTTCGCGCCCCGGCTGTGCTTCTTGCCCCGCTTGCGCTCCAGCTTGAGGCCTTCGGCGTAGCCGGCGGCGGGGAGGAACTGGGAGCCGGTCATGGTGGAGCCGGTGGGGAAGTTGAACTCGACGGAGCCAAAGTGGCTGGACATCTGCCGCCCGCCCGACATGGGATCGAAGCGCGAGGCTACGCTCTGGCGGGTGATGTCGAGCATGCTGATGCCGGACCAGAGGGCCAGGGTCTGGTCGCGGTAGTAGGGGAGCTTGGCGTCGTCGGGCCGCATGTGGTGGGCGATGGCGACGTTGATCGCTTCCTTACCCGCGCCCGCGATTGAGAACCAGAGGTTGCCGGTGCGCTGGAGGAGGCCCTGCATGTGGTCAACCTCGCGGGAGGTGCGCATGGCGGTGTACATCGCCATGAGGTCGAATAGGGAGAGGCCTTCCAGCTCTTTGCGGGGTTTGTCGCGGCCTTCAGGCTCGTCACCGAAGACCTGGCTTACGAGATTGTAGTAATACGCCCTGCGCTCTTTGAGGAGCTCTTCGGGATCGAGCGCCTGGGAGGTGGCGTCGCCCTGTGCCTGGGCCTGGCGCGTATCTGTCTTGTAGTCTATCAATGAAATGCCTCCATCAGCCTGGAATTGCGGCTGGTGGAGGCGGCGGAGGGCGCTATACGAGATGAAACTCTGTAAAGACAACGGACCCTTCAACCGGCACCAGCCCGATGGGTATAACCTTCTGCTATGTTGTGCCTGTCAATGACGCCGTTGTCACTTCTATGCCTCTATTATATTGCATAAGGTAGGGTGAAAGTCAAGATGTGTGCGTGAGATTTCTATTCGCTTCAAGACACTCAGTTAATGTGCCTGAAGGTTCAAAAAGCGGGCCATTGGGGAGTGATGTAAAATAGTTTGGATTATGCGCTTCGTACGGCTTAGCCTTTCACTATACGGGCTAGCTTCTGCGAAGCGACCACATCCAGGGTCATGGTCCTGCTTACGAGAATCGCGCGGGCGACATTGAGATAGCGGCGGTAGGCGTGATAGGTGGCCGGCCCGACCAGGGCTTCTAACGCCGGCCGGTGGTCACGCATATTGGTTAGCCAACGCTCCATCGTTTTCATGTAGTGAGGGGCGATGGGGATGTTATAGACACACGCCACCTCGAAGTTGGCGGCATTCGCCAGCGCCAACTCCTCGGCCAGGGGGCGATAGTTGCCGGTCAGACCGAAGATCTCATTGACCGAGTTGCCCGCCCGGTCCATTTCGGCCCAGTGGGGGTGCGTCAGATGAAGCTCCTTGTGAACCATGCGCCCGCCCTCGTGCAGCCAGTCATAGCAGCGCTTGAAGAAGCCGCCCAGATCGTTAAAATGGACAAGCACCTCATCGGTGTAGATGGCATCGAAGCCTGCCGCGTCGTCGAACGCGCGCCAGTTCTGCTCGATTACTCGCGCGTCCACGCCGTATTTAGCTATGCGCTCTTCAATCGCGACCCGCTGGGTAGGCGAGACGGTGAGGCCCACCCCACTGACGCCGTAGGTCTTGCACAAGTAGACCAGCGGCCCACCCCAGCCGCAGCCCACATCCAGGATGCGCTGGCCGGGCTTGAGGTCCATCAGCCGGGCCAGCAGGTCCAGCTTGGCTTCCTGGGCGGCAGTCTCCGTCGTGACCCCCTCCGGCCACAGCCCGCTCGAATAGCTGTGCCACTCGCCGCCCAGTATCGGGTAGAAGAACTCGGCGGGCTGCTCGTAGTGGGACTGCGTACGCCTGGTATCTTCGTCCAACTCGTATGCCTGATAGTAAGGAAAATTGGGCGGTGCAGCCGCCTGTTTATTAGTCATAGGAGTGCTCCTAGCTAAGGCAGTTATAGGGTTGCGCTGTAGTGTTGTAGTATACCACCGCCCTCATTGTCGCACAAGACTTCTCGGTCATTGAGGGTCTATTTAAAGTCTGGATGATTGGTACTCAAAAGGATACCTGAGACCAGTGCACCCCCTCTTGCGACTTTGAATAGACCTTGTTGGTGATTGGAGAGGATTGACAAAGCGCATAGTTGGTAGTAACTTATTTTGCATCGATGCCGCTTGCTGTGCAAGAGGCGCAAGTGAGGTACACAGAATGCAAGTAATAGACAGTCACCCACTTGGGCTGACGCGTTCGGGCCTGACGATGGTGGTGTGGGGCCTGGCGCTTATCGTGGCGGGGGTGTTGAGCCAGTGGGCCAGCCTGCCTTATCCGACAGGGATGGTCGTGCTGTGGGGAGCCGCTACGATAATCGGGCTGGTATTCCAGGGGTTGTGCCAGGTGGAGCACCAGCCACTCAACTTCTACGTGTGGGTGGGGGCTATTGGGATTGGTTGGCTCTTTACTTTGTATGTGCTCTATGTGAACGGCAGCTTCTACCCGGAGCTTGCCCCGGCGTGGTTTCTGCTGCTGGGGGTGGCTTATGTGCATACGGGTATGAAGATCGATACGCGTTTTTATGTGCTGGCGGGCCTCCATTTCGCGCTGGCGGCGCTCTTTGAGTTGGGCGGGCGGGCCGGGGTATCCTTTCTGTTTATTTATGGGCCGGTTATTTTCGGGTTATTGGCGGGGATTGGGCTTGTGGCCGGGGCGTACTATGCTCGCGTGTCGCTTCAGCGGTAGATTCGGATTTCGGATTTTAGATTGCGGATTTTGGAATGCTGGGAATGGATTCACCGCAGAGAGCGCAGAGAGCGCGGAGGAATTTCGGATTTTAGATTGCGGATTGCGGATTTAGGGTATGGGAGGAGAGGGTGCATGGGGCTTGATGGGTCCTATGCACCCTGTTGGGTGTTCTCCTTGTTATTCAGTTGTTGCCGGGCAGAGGGCGGACACGTGGGTCCGCCCCTACACGGTCATGGGTGGCTGATAGGGGTGGTGTCCCTATGGCGCAACTGGAGCGTGTTCCGCGTGGGCAACAGGAGCCTAGCCCCTACCCCAGCGGGTAGGTGGTTCGGGCGTGACACGTGGCACGTAGGCTGCCTGTGCTTGGCACGCAACGTGTCGTCTAGCCTC
>JBAURA010000640.1:0-11039 GCA_049580985.1 Chloroflexia bacterium | reverse complement strand
GTGCCCCTACGGAATCTTCTCGGTTTTGAAATAGCTTCTTAGTGCGCTACCCAATCTAAAGTCCCGAAGGGACTTTTCGCCAAGCTATATGGGCACGCTACAGGCTGCCACCCAGGATTTAGTCGTTGAGGATACCTGTTGGAACGGGGCTTAGGGGCCGTGGGGTGCGCGTAGGGTGAGGCTGGTGAGTGGGCCAGTGGGGCGATAGCGCCAGGCCAGGAGTCAGGCTGTGGTTTTCTGAAGTTTTGATTAAGCCTATTGAATAGCTTTCACCGATCCGCTATGATTTAGAACACTCCTGGCAGACAAATATTGGTTGTTGATTAGGCTTCACGGAGGATCGGACCATGAAAACATCCTCGATTTCCATGCGACGGATAGGCCGCCGCTCGTATATGGTGGTGATGGCGGCTTTGTTGTTTTCACTGCTGCTCGTGTCTGGCGGGTGGGCGCACGCTACGCCGGTTACGGTGGTCGAAGCTTCGCCGCTATCGCAGCAAGAAGGTGTTGGGTGCACTCTAACGCTTTCCAGGACGGAGGGGCCATACTACACTCCCAACACACCTGAGCGCACCAATCTGGTCGAGCCGGGGATGCCGGGGGCAAGAGTGCTTGTCACAGGCTACGTCTATGACGCGAATTGCCAGCCTGTAGCTAACGCCTGGCTCGATTTCTGGCAGACAGACTATTACGGCGTATACGATAATGTCGGATATACCTTCCGGGGGCACCAGTATACCGACGCGAATGGGCAGTATCGGCTGCAAACAGTCGTGCCGGGCGAGTATCCAGGCCGCACCGTGCATATACACGTGAAAGTGCAGGCTCCGGGCGGGCCGGTCCTTACTACTCAGCTCTTCTTCCCAGATGTGGCGCACAACAGCAGCGACGGTATCTTCCACCCATCGCTGGTGGTGGCCCTGGAGAGCACGCCGCAAGGCAAGACCGGCACCTACAACTTCGTCGTTACGCGACCTGCCCAGCCTACCAAGCCGGCCAGCCGTTCTTACACCTTCAAGGAAACCGGCTTCACGGTATCGGGGCGATTCTGGGATACCTGGCAGGGCGGGCGCTCGTTCGAGGACAGCGTGTACACCAACGGCTACCCGATTACCGCGTTGCGCGACGAGGTGTCGCCCACGGACGGCAAGAGCTACAATACGCAGTGGTTCGAGCGCGCGCGGTTTGAATCGCACCCCGAGAATCAAGCCCCCAACGACGTGCTGCTGGGGTTGCTGGGCGTGGCGGCTGCGCAGGGGAGGCAGGACGAAGCGCCGTTCAAGCCGGTGTCCAACCCAGGGGGCAGGGCACAGTGGTTCCCTGAGACGGGGCATACGCTCGGTGATTTCAGCGCGGGTGGGTTGGCGATAATCGCCTACTGGTCGCAGCGCGGCGACGTCAAGCAGTTCGGACTGCCGATATCGGAGCCGTTCTTCGAGGCGAACCAGGGTGACGGCACAAGCCACCTGGTGCAGTACTTCGAGCGCCAGCGATTTGAGTACCACCCGGAGTATAAAGGCACTCGTTACGAGATTCTGTTGGGCCGCCTGGGGTCGGAGCAGGTAATGCCATAACGCCGATCTTTAGAAGACGTGTGGACAGGCGGTAGTCAGAAGGAGTACGGCATGAAACGCACTCTGTTTTTCGCGTGCCTGGCGCTGTGCGCCCTGGTGGGCCTGATCGTTGTAGGGACTTCCTACGCCACTTCCGCCGCGCAGTGGTCTAGCGTTCCTGGGTCGTTTGCCGGGCCGCGCGCGGGCGGGGCTACGGCCACGCCAACGCTGTGCGTGGCTTCGTACACCTGTGGGGTGACTGCCGGAGCCACAATAGTGCCAGGCACGACGGATACAGGCAATCACACCGACGACGGGACCACTTTTGTCAGCCTGCCTTTCCCTGTCTCGCTCTATGGCGTTTCCTACAACGGTGTGAACGTAAGCTCCAACGGCAACGCGCAGTTCCTCACTACGAACGAGGAGTTCGAGAGCGTTTGTCTGCCTTTTGGGGAGATGGGGCCAACTATCTTCGCCTACTGGGATGACCTGAATACCGAGGGCACCACCTGCACAGGGGGCTGCGGGATCTACACGTCGGTGAGCGGCAGCGCCCCTAATCGCATCTTCAACATCGAGTGGCGGACCTTTTACTTCTCGAATCCCGGCAACGCTTATTTCGAGATCAGGCTGTACGAGGCTTCTTCCAACTTCGAGGTGATCCTGGGCACGCTGAATACGGGGGCGACTGCTACCATTGGCGTGCAGGATGGCGCGGGTAGGTTTACTCAATGCTTGTGTAACACAGCGCCTACGCAGAATTCGCGGATAACTTTCACGGCTACCACGGCTGTTTGCGGCACGGCGACTCCTACCGTTACTCCTGGCGGGACTACCAGCACTTCCACCCCTACCCGCACTAATACCCCTGTGCCAACCAGCACGAACACCGCCACGAATACGCCGACGCGCACGAATACGGCAGTGCCCACAAACACCAATACCCATCAGCCCACTCAGACCCCTGGCGGCCCATCAGCTACGCCCGAACCAAGCAATACCTCCACGCCTACAGATACGGCTGTTATCTCGACCGCTACTGCGTGCGCTTTGCAATTCACGGACGTGCCTACCGACCATACCTTCTACGCCTTTATCCATTGCCTGGCTTGCAGAGGGATCATCAGCGGGTATACGAGCGGGTGCGAGACGGGCAACCCCTGCTTCAGGCCCGGCAACAACGTCACGAGGGGGCAGACCGCCAAGATTGTGAGCAACGCCGCCGGGTTCAACGAGCCGGTGACCGAGCAGAGCTTCGAGGATGTGCCTGAAGGCTCGACCTTCTTCGACTTCATCGGGAGGCTGGCATCTCGTGGCTATATCACGGGCTACCCATGCGGCAGACCTACGGAGCCGTGCGTGCCGCCGGACAATCTGCCCTACTTCAGGCCGAACGATAATGTCACTCGCGGACAGATCACGAAGATCGTGTCGGAAGCGGCGATGTTCAACGACGTGCCAGGCGGGCAGCAGTTCGAGGATGTCGCGCCCGGCTCGACGTTTTATACGTTCACGTACAGACTGGTGTTGCGCGAGATTATGTCGGGCTATCCGTGCGGCAGTCCTGAGCCGTGCGTGCCGCCTGGGAACCTGCCATACTTCCGGCCCGGCAACACCGCTACACGCGGGCAGACGGCGAAGATTGTAGCTAACACCTTTTATCCGAATTGCCAGACGCCACGCCGCGATTGATAAGGATTGTTCCGCCTTGCTCGCGTAGCACTTCACCTACCAACTCGCCCAGGAGCCGCACGTCGTCGCAGAGGCGGTCGATTGGCTCAGTGTGGGGGGTTGGCTCTGTAGAGGTGCTGTTTGTAGAGTGCCAGGAAGTGACGGGGTGCTGGCTCCTGGTTGGGATTGGAACACGAAGATACGAAGGAGGGCGAAGGTCACAAAGGGATTTTGGATTGTGTCCTATTCTATTATTGGCCTAAGTAGGTGGATTTTGGTAGGTCCAACCTGAACTCTTACGTCTGCCGCGCCTATTGACAGAGCTTATCCGATAGTCTACTATACTGCTGGGTCGGATGCGTCTTTATGCGTCTTGGCTCTTGGTTTATATCTGCTTGCATGTTGGGAGATTAGGGACTTTGTAGCGAAAGGATATGCTATGGACCCTGTTATTGCTGCCGTCGTAGTGGTTGCCATTGTCGCTATCGTGATCATTGTGTTGTTTGTTATCTATCGTCGTTCAGGCGGGGTGGAATGGAAACTACCTTTCGGGATGAATGTCAAAATGGGCGGATCTAACCAAGCACCTCCTGCAACAGAAGGAATGACGCTCCAGAGGGCACGTTCCCATAAGGGGAGTATCAAAATGGAAGATGACGCAGGAGGCGTCATCAAGGGGGAAGATCTTGAGGCCGAGCAGGATATTTCACTGAAGCGTTCGCAACCAGGGAATATCAATGACCCAAAAGCTTGACCCCTGGCCCGCAATCGGGGGTTACGCAATCCAATAGCATAGATGCCGATGAAATATCGAGCGGGCGCGACACAAACATCAGCATCACCACGCAAGTAAACCAAGCACCCACCCCTACCATCAAGAGCCTGCACCAGCTACGCGCTCCTGTGTCCGACTTTGTTGGACGACAGGACGAGATCGAGCAGCTTGTGCACGCGCTCAGCAAGGCGAGCGAGAGCGGCGCGGCGGCGATCAGCGGGGCGCAGGGGATGGGTGGGGTTGGCAAGACTGAATTGGCCTATGCCGTGGCCCAACGCTTAACGGACCATTTTCCCGACGCTCAACTTCTGATTGAGATGCGTGGGGCCGGCGACAATCCAATGACGCCCGAGCAGGCGCTCCAAACGGTCATCCGCGCCTTCGAGCCACTCGCGCAGCTACCTGATGATCTCAACGGGCTGCGGTCGGCTTACATGACGCTCCTCAGCGGAAAGCGCGTGCTGGTGCTGGCTGACGATGCACGCGATGCAAATCAGGTGCGGGCATTGCTGCCTCCGGTTGGCTGCGCCCTGTTGCTGACCAGCCGCCAGCATTTCAAGCTGCCGGGGATGGAGACAGTGGACCTGGAGACGCTACCCCAGGCGGAAGCCGAAGAGCTGCTGCTAGAAATCCATCCTCCCATCGGGGCTGCTGCCACCCGCATGGCGCAACTGTGCGGAAGGCTGCCGCTGGCGTTGCGTGTGTACGCTGGTGTGTGTGCTAACTCGACAAGGGGCATCGAGTACCATCTGAAGGCGTTGGAGGACGAGCGAGCGCGCTTGCCCCTCTTGCAAGACCCTGACGACCCCAATACGAGCGTGGAAGCCTCACTCCAACTAAGTTACGCCGCGCTCGACCCCGGGACACAGCAGGTGTTGTGCAGGCTCGGCGTTTTCCCCGCCAGTTTTGACTTGGACGCGGCAAAGGTAGTTGCGGCAGTGCCGGGAGTGGGGGGCCAGGGCACAACCACCACCCAGCCGCCAATAGAAGGTGTGCTTGATCTCCTGTACCGACGCAGCCTGTTGGAATGGGATGAGCAAACCGGGCGCTTTGGCCTGCACGACCTGGTACGAGTATTCGCGCTGGCACGGTTGGAGGATGCGGACGCCGCACGGATGCGCCATGCGATGCACTATGCTAGGGTTGCTGCTCTCGCGGACGATTTATATCTAAAGGGGAGCGAGAACGTGCTGCTAGGGTTGAAGTTGTTCGACGGGGAGCGGGCGCACATTGACGTGGGTTGGAGTTGGGCACAAGAGCAAGCGGATGGCGGGTCACAGGAGATTGACCAGTTACTACTGAACTACGCCGAGGCAACATATTACATCGGTGACCTACGCCATCACAAGCGTCGGGAGCGCATTCCTCAGTTTGAGGTAGCGGTAGGCGCTGCACAGAGACTAGGTAACAAAAGGATGGAAGGCAATGCTCTGGGCATCCTGGGGCTGGCATACGCAGCATTGGGAGAGACACGCAAAGCTATCGAGTATTATGAACAGTGGCTACAGATAGCCCGTGAGATAGGGAATCGTACGGGCGAAGGCCGCGTCTTGGGCAACCTGGGGCTGGCATACGCAGCATTGGGAGAGACACGCAAGGCTATCGAGTACTATGAACAGAGGTTGCGAATAGCCCGTGAGATAGGGGACCGTAGGGGTGAGGGCAGTGTCCTGGGCAACCTGGGGAACGCATACGCAGCATTGGGGGAGCGACGCAAGGCTATCGAGTACTATGAACAGCATCTGCAAATAGCCCGTGAGATAGGGGACCGCAGGGGTGAAGCAATGACAAGTTGGAATCTCGGCGACGAATTAGCTCAACAAGGAGACCTTGCGAGATGGATAGAGCTTATGCAGATCTTGGTCGATTACGAGCGTGAGATAGGCCATGCAGATGCCGAAAAGCACGCAGCCCACGTGGAGGAACTGCGGAAAGGGTTGGCATGAGGCAAGGCGGCTGCGAATTCAGGTAGTAGCTTGTGGAATGCCGAGCACCTGCTTTGCATTACCCCTGTTACCAATTGGATGGCATCTTGACACGGCTAGAACCCTGTGGTAAACTACGCCCCAACAGATGAATAGCGGCACCGTTCGCATTGCCGCGTGCCCGCGATGAAGTGGAATAGTAGCTGCGCAAAGGCTCACAGCGAATCGGGGAGAGTGGAAGCCCGATAGATATGGCAGCGAACCCGTCACCGAGCGGTCCGCCGAAGAAAGCGCATGCATAGCCCGCGCAAGTAGGAAGGAGTGGTTGGTCACCACGCAAGCAACAACTACGAGTGGCCGCATAAACCATATGTGGCAATGAGGGTGGCACCGCGGGAGTAATGTGGCTCTCGTCCCTTGCACGGGGCGGGAGCTTTTTGTATGCCTTTACATATTAGCTCCAAAACCTCGTAGGAGGAGAAGCAGCCGGGATTTGCCCCGGTAGTTGAGACAAAGCTGTCGGGCCTGCGTTCAGTGTTGCGCGCAACAGAGACTTAAACCAACTTCTGCATGAGTACCGGCATGCCGGTGGCAGGGGAAGGAGCTATACATGCGCGCAAGACTGGACAAGATCGCTTCGGTGACCACCAGGGTAGGGCTAGGCAGCGAGGTCGAGATCGCAGGCAGCATACCTGCCGAGCGAGGTACGGTGGTGGTGGTCGAGGCCCTGGAAGAGAAGCCTACATACGGCGAGCTTGAGTTGGTGGGCGGCGAACTGTCTCCTATCATAAAGGGCGACCGAATCGCGGGGGTGCTGGGCGAGCGGCAGGCCCTGAAAGGTTACGTCGGCGCTATTCCGGCCCAGGTCGCGGCGGGCGACGTGTTGCACATGCTCAACATGGGCGGGGTGATCGGGCTGTGCTCGTCGGCCAACTCGGATTTCGGCCCGGCGTTGCGGGTGCGCGTGCTGGGCGTGGCTATGCTGGACGGCAGGCCCGCCAACATCGCTCGCTATTCCCTCCCCTGGCGCACTCACCTCCCGCGCTCAGTTCCCATCATACTCGTATCAGGCACCTGCATGAACGCGGGCAAGACCACCGTGGCGTGCGAGATCGTGCGGGTGCTGACCGGCAAAGGATACAGGGTGGCCGCCTCCAAGCTGGCCGGGGTGGCTACCCAGCGCGATCTGCTCAATATGCGGGCCATGGGCGCGGTGCAGGCCCTTTCCTTCAGCGATGCGGGCCTTCCGTCTACGACCCGCACCGACGAGTGCATAGTGCCAGCCGCCAAAGGCATCCTCGCCGCGCTCAATGCGCACAACCCCGACGCTATCGTGGTGGAGTTCGGCGACGGTATCATGGGGCACTACGGGGTGGACCTGCTGCTGGGCGACCGCGAACTGATGGGCCACGTAAGAGGGCACGTGCTGTGTGCCAACGATCTAGTGGCGGCGTGGGGCGGGTTGCTCTTCCTGGGGCAGTTCGGGCTTCAGGTCGATTGCGTATCAGGCCCGGCCACGGATAACAGCGCGGGGGTGGACTACATACAGCAGCGGTTCGCCAGGCCGGCGATCAACGGGCGCTGGGACGCCGAAAGACTGGTGGGGCTGGTCGAGCGCAAGGTGTTCGGCACGCAGTCCACCCCGCAGGTTATCGAGGATGTGGCGGTGGCCTCGTGAGCGTACATACCCCTATACGGGTAGCTATCCTGGGCGCTTCCGGCTACATTGGTGGGGAGGCATTGCGGCTGCTGCTTGGGCACCCGTGCGTAGAGGTGGCGGCGGTTACGTCGCCCAGCCACGCCGGGCAGGCGGTGACGGCTGTCCATCCTCATCTCTCCAGGCTGACGGACCTTCGCTTCGTCGAGGGGATCTCGGATGAGGAGGCGAGCGGGTACGATGCCGTGTTCCTGGCGCTGCCGCACGGCCAGGCTATCCAGCGTGTGCCTGGGATATTGGCCCTGAGAGAGGATGGCGGGCCGCGTGGAGAGGGTCCTGTGGTGTTCGACCTTAGCGGCGATTTCAGGATCAAGGACCCCGCTACCTTCAGAGAGTACTACGGGTTGGAGCAAACCTCGCCGCAATGGGCGACGCGGGCCGCGTACGGCCTGACCGAGTGGAACCGCGAGGCGATCCGGGAGGCCCGGTTGGTGGCCTGTCCAGGCTGCTTCCCGACAGGGGCGCTATTGGCCCTCACTCCGCTGGCAAAGGCGGGTTTGCTCGATGGATCGGTGGTGATCGACTCGAAGACGGGGTCTTCGGGTTCGGGCAAGGAGCCAGGCGAGGGCACGCACCACCCCACCCGCGCGGCGGACTTCCGGGCATACGGCCTGTTCAAGCACCGGCATCGCCCGGAGATAGCGCAGGAGTTGAATAAGTGGCTGCCCTATGGTGGCGTACGAGTGGTGTTTACTCCCCATTCCGCACCGATGGTGCGGGGTATATTCACAACTGCGTACGTCTTCCCTGGGAGACCGCTTGGGCAGGCGGAGTTGCAGACTATCTACGAGGACGCGTATGGAACCGAGTGGTTCGTGCGGCTGGTTGATAGCCCTCGCGTGGCTGTGGTGTCGCATTCCAACTTCTGCGACCTGAGTGTCGCTACCGATGGAGAGGGCGCGATCATAGTGACGAGCGCGATAGACAACCTTGTCAAGGGTGGCGCGGGCCAGGCCGTACAGAACCTCAACGTAGTCTTTGGCTGCCCTGAATACCTGGGCCTGGAGTTCCCAGGCACGATGCCGTAGGGACGGACGGTTGTCAGTTGTCAGTTGTCAGTTGTCGGTTGTCGGTTGTCGGTGGACGATAGATGGTGGACGATGGACGATGGACGATGGACGATGGACGACTGGAATCGTAAAACTGATAACCGACAACTGACAACTAACAACAGGCAACTGACAACTAACAACTGACAACTAACAACTGACAACTAACAACTTACAACCGGAGGAATAATATGGTTGTTGCAAGAGACGTAGATCGCGCGTCGGTGATCGAAGAGGAGACGCGGGCGCAGTTGGGGACTTACGCCAAGCTGCCTATCGTGGCGGTGCGTGGGGATGGGATCATGCTCTTCGACGCGGATGGGCGCGCTTATTACGATTTCTATTGCGGGCACGCGGTGACAATGCTGGGGCACTGCCACCCCCGCGTGGTGGAGGCCATACAGAAGCAGGCTGCTCGCCTTATCTTCTACTCCAACATCGTGTACAACGACGTGCGCGCTACTTACGCATTGGCCCTCACCTCCGTCGCGCCGGAGGGGTATGGGCAGGTATTCTTCTGTAATTCGGGGGCCGAGGCGAACGAGACGGCTCTGAAACTGTCGCGCAAATACACCGGGAAGACACGCATCATCGCGCTGCAAGGGGCGTTCCACGGACGCACTACCGGCGCACTCGCCATGACCGACAATAACAAGTATAAGCAGGGCTTCGAGCCTCTGCTGCCGGGGGTACAGTTCGCCCCGTTCGGCGACTTACAGGCTGTGGAAGCGGCAATGGGTGACGATGCGGCGGCGGTGATCCTGGAGCCTGTGCAGAGCATAGCGGGCGTGCGGGTGGCGGATGCGGGGTTCTATCGTGGGTTGCGCGAGTTGTGCGCCAAGCGGGGTGCGCTGCTCATTTTCGACGAGATCCAGACGGGGCTGGGGCGCACGGGCAGGCTGTGGGCCGGAGAGCACTGGGGCGTGGTGCCGGACATCATAACGCTGGCGAAGGGGATCGCGGGCGGCTTGCCGATGGGCGCGGCGCTGGTCTCCACGCGGGTCGCACAGACCGTCAAGCAGGACGAGCATGGCTCGACGTTCGGTGGCGGGCCGCTCGTCTGCGCTGCCGCTCTAGCCACGCTGCAAACGATCCTCGAAGAGGACCTGTGCACCCACGCCGGGGAGATGGGCGATCTGCTCAAGGCCGAGCTTGGCGGACTGCCCCACGTGCAAGAAGTGCGCGGGATGGGCCTGCTGCTTGGGCTGAGATTGGACGTACCAGCCAAAGACGTGCACGCTGCTGTCCTGGAAAAAGGTGTGATCCTGGGCACATCAGCTGACCCCAACGTGCTGCGCCTTATGCCGCCGATGGTGGTAACCAGGGACGATATAGGGCACCTGGTGTCTGTCATGTCGGACGTGCTAACGAATATGCCGGAGGGCGCGCAAGCGCCATGACGCACACCTCAACCTTCAACGATAGCCTCGTCCGGGGTGTGCCGGTAGAGTGGAGAGGACAACGCCTGCTGATCAAGATAGGGGGCGAGGTGGCGCTCAACTCGCCCGGCCTCGATTCCGTCATGTCCCAGGTGGCCGTGCTGGTGTCGCATGGAGTAGAGGTGGTGGTTGTGCATGGGGGAGGGCCGCAAGCCGATGCGCTGGCGGCGCGGTTGGGGCACACCGTTAGGAAGGTGGCGGGCCGGCGGGTTACCGACGATGACGCGCTGGAGGTAGCCAAGCTGGTGTACGGCGGCTCCATCAACGTGGACCTGCTGGCTACCCTCGGCAGGCACGGGGCGCGCGGGGTGGGATTGTCGGGTGTGGATGCGGGCCTGGTGCAGGTTGCCCGGCGACCACCCGTGCTTATCCATGCTTCTCAAACAGATATGGAAGAGTGGGTCGATTTTGGGCACGTAGGCGACGTAGTGTCGGTGGATGTGTCTCTGCTTGAGCTGCTTCTTGAGCAGGGCTATACGCCGGTGGTGGCCTCCCTGGCAGCCGACAAGGAAGGCAAGATATACAACGTCAACGCCGATACAGTGGCCCAGGCCCTGGCTGTGGCGCTGGGGGTGAGCAGATTGGTGTTGCTGACCAACGTGCCCGGCATCATGCGAGACCCCGCCGACCATGCGACGCTCCTACCCACTTGCACCGCTTCTGAGTTAGAGGCGTTGGTGGCGGTCGGGGCGATCACCGGCGGTATGCTGCCCAAAGTGCGCAACTGCATAGAGGCGCTGGCGGCGGGCGTAGGCTCGGTGCAGGTCCTGAACGGTGCGCTCGACCGCCCGCCTCTCCTGGAAAGCCTGCACGGGGGCGCGGGCATTGGCGTAGGCACGCTGATAACGAAGGACTAACCTAACCCACAAATGCTCACAATAGGGTTGTAGGGGCGAGGCATGCCTCGCCC
>JBAURA010000639.1:0-7319 GCA_049580985.1 Chloroflexia bacterium | reverse complement strand
CATGAGGGAGAGGTCGGAGCGCGCCGCGCGCAAGGTGCCGCTGGCGCGGGCGATCTCCACCGCCCGCAGTGCCGTCTCGCGCACAGCCTGGGGCGTGAGCATGGAGGTGGACGCAAATCCCCAGCCGCCACCGGCCAGCACGTGGATCCCCCACCCGGCGTCGCGGTCGGTCGATAGCCGCTCTACGGCTCCGTTGCGCGCGCTGATCGTGTCGGTGAGGGTATCTTCCGAGCGGGCCTCGGCGTAGTCCGCGCCCGCCCGCTTCGCCTCATCCAGGGCGGCGCTCAGTATGTTATCGAAAGGCATAGTCTGTTATACACAAAAGGAGCAGGAGGGGCTAGCCCCTCCTGCTCCTTTTGTGTGATGTATGTGTTAGCGATCTATGCCGAAGATCGCTTCGTACTGGATACCATTGCCGCCGCTGCTCGTGACCTTTACGCTCCTCGAGCTTTCGGAGCGGTCAATGAAGACGTTGAAGGCGAAGTTGCCGTTGCCATCTACCGTCGCGCTACCGAGGCCATCCTGGTCGTTGCCGTCCAGTTGCAGCACCGCCGATACTTTGCTCGTGGGCGCCCAGTTCGCGCCGCTCACCTGGTACGTGCCGCCGTTGACCTTCGTGAGGTTGGCTACTGGCAGCCGCCGCCCGGAGAAGTAGCGCCCGGAGGCATCAGAGACCCGCACGCCGACGTCGGCTCGCGTGACCCACACGCCCACTTTGTCGAAGCTGGCCTGCCAGGTGCCGTCGGCCTTCACCACCGCGTTAGCCACTCCCACGTTCACGTCACCGCCCACGGACACAACCGAGACAATGAGGTTCAACCCAGGCTGCCAGCCCTGGCCGTAGACCTTCACGTAAGCGCCACCAACTCCCGTATATGTCTGCACGGAGGCGTTCAGCCCGTACTCAAGGACGTTGGTGCCGCCAGTCGGGATAACAGTGAGCGGGGTGGAGGCGGTCAGGCCGTTGCTAGAGCGCACGACTACCTGCACGATACCCGCGTTGGCCCAGCGCTGGTGGAGGTTGAAGACCGCTCCGAAGGTGCCGTTGCCCGCTACGTTGGCCGTAGCTACGTCCTGTTGAGCGCCCGCGCCGTTGATGGAGACGGTCAGGCTGGTGCCCGGCGTCCAGTTGCTGCCGGAGATCGAGCCGCTCTGACCTACCGCCAGCGCGACAGGATTGATCGACACGGCGGGCTGCGCCTGGGGAGGGGTTATGGTGTAGACAGCCTCCACGCGGACGCCGGTGCCGCCCATAGTAGCGCTGAAGATTACCTGGCGCTTGCTACCGAAGCTAGGCGGTAAGTATATCGGCACTGAGAAGTTGCCGTTGCGGTCAACCGTCACGAGCGACGGGAGGAAAGCCTCGCTGCTGTCGCTCACGCCCTTGTAGCCGATAGTCAGCTGCTGGTTCGCGGGCCAGCCCGAGCCTTGCAGCGTCACGTTCACACCCACCGGGCCGGAGACCGGCAGCACCTGCAACACCGGGCGGTTGTAGACCGTGATGCGGTCCGAGTAGTTGGCCTTGATATTGCCTTCGGCGGTGGCGAACACTATGAAGCGCGAGCCTGACGGGCGAGTGCCGATGTTGAAGCTGGTGCGGAATGTGCCATCCGAGCCGCTGCGGACCCTGGTGGGGTACTCAGGGTTGGCCTGGCCGTCGAACAGTATGCCTATGCGCACGTCTGTGCCGGCGGGGAAGCCGCCACCCGTGACGGTCACGGTCGAGCCGTTGAGGACCGCGCCCTTTGGCGACACGTCGATCCTGGGGTCGAGGCTCACACGGAAGTCGGCGGAGGCGCTGGCCGCGCCCGAAATGGCGGAGATAGTTACGCTGCTATATTTGGTTGCGTCCGCGGGCAGCTTGAAGTTGGCCTTGAAGGCACCGTTGCCGTCGGACCTGGCCGAGGCGACGCCCTTGTTGTAGGAAGTGCCCGCACGCGTGACCTGGACTGACACCTGGGCGTTGCGCGGGAAGTTAGCGCCGCTGACCTCTATGGTGGTGTTGCCGTCGCCCTGGTTAGGGCTGATGCTGATGGCAGGTATGCCGATAGGCGCGGGAGCCTGGGCATAGCGCCAGTCGTAGTAGGTGCGGCCCACGTTGCCCATCTCTACCTGGAAGCCGGCGGGATTACCGGGGGAGTAGGTGAGTATGCGGCGCTGGAAAGCCTGCATGAGCACCCACCGCTGCTCGCTGCCCACCTGGATCGGGATCCAGTAAGGCTCGGTCAGGGGGTAGCCCATGGCGAACATCCAGTCGATCACGGTCTCCTCGGCATAGCGGTTATTGACGTATACGAGGCCCTTCTGGTTCATAAACTTCCAGAAGACGTCGGGGATGTTGTGGCCCGTCGTCGGCTCGTAGATGCTGTACCGGGCGTAGCCAGCGAGGTTGTTGACTGTGCCCACGCCGCCCGTGCGCTGGAGACCTTCCGCCACCGGCTGTCCGGTACGGTTCGGGGCGCGCTTGTCGCCGTTGAGGCTGGCGAAGGCCGCCAGCGAGGCATATGTCGGGGCGTTGACGCTGGTCCCCACGTCACCTGCTACAGGTAGGTTGGCGGGCTGCCTCTGCTCGAAGCTGTTGTTGCCCATCTGGACGCGTCCCGTCATCAGGTCAACGACCAGCAGGCCGTTGGTGACGAAGAAGGGATTGTTGCGGTCGCCGTTGGGGTTGTTGACCTCCATGCGACTCTTGTCGAAGTAGACGACAAGGTGCTGGCCGTTTGGACCCTCTAAATATGGCTCGTAACCGGTATAGAAGCCGTTCGGCCCCCACATCCACGAGCGCGCCACCTGACCTTCCTGGACCACCCGGTCGGTCCGGTTCCAGACCGCCTCCATGGTGCGGTCGGGAAGTGTCAGGGCGAAAGCAGGTTGCACAGCCGACAGGGCCGGCACCAGCAAAGTGGTAGCAGCAACCGTCGCGGTGACGGCTTTGGCTACGTTCGAAGAACCGGGTTTCATACCTAATCTCATCTCTTTACCTTCCTAGTTTTCTTATGTTGCATTTTATTTTGCAATTACCAACAATAGACGCTGTGTTTACACAGAAAGTTCCCAGGTTCGGAGGGCGATTTCCCGATCCTTCGTGTATATCGCATACGGCGTACAAACGGCGAGGCAATACCTCGTATGTATCCGTAGTGGCATCGGGCTGGTTGAGGAGTGATGTTATCGTGTGCCTTCTTCCTCCGCTGGCAGCTAGCATTATTATGGATCGCGCTCCCGAATAAGACATCGGCATGCAGGTCGAATCGGCCATCGTCATTTTGGATCGTGGCGCTCATACTTTATGAGGTTGGGTGATCTAGGTAAAAGGATTGAACGATGAATACTACCGGAGGAGTACGAAGGGATTATGTCACGCAGTCTCGTTGTGCAACTGCCCGATGCGCTCTTTGAGCAGGGCGAGCGCGCGTGCGAGGGCTTCCTCGTCCTTCGGATTTTCGTAAAGCTCGGTCAATTCGAATGGTTCCCCGAAGTGTATGCCAATGCGGGCGGGGCGGATGAACTTGCCAGGCGGGAGGGCATGGTTGGTGCGGATTACCGCCGCCGGGATAATGGGGGTGCGCGTGCGCGAGGCGAGTCTGACGGCCCCGGCTCTCATTTCAAGCATCTGGCCGGTGGTGCTGCGCGTACCTTCGGGAAACATGCCGAGTAGCTCTCCTCCTTTCAGCACGGAGAAGGCGACGCGCATCGAGGCGGGATCACGGCGGGCGCGGTCGACCGGGAACGCTCCTACCTTTCTGATGAGGAACCCTAAAACGGGTACTCTGAAAAGCTCCTCCTTGCCCATGAAGTTGACGAGCCGGTTAGCACCGAAGCCAACCACGAAGGGGTCAACCAGGCTCAGGTGGTTGGACACGATGATTGCCGCGCCCTGCCTCGGCACGTTCTCCTCGCCCACGATCTTCAGGGGCCAAATGCTATGGAAGACCAGCCAGAAGAATATGCGGATTGCGCGATACCAGCCCGCGCTCGGCTTGTGCTCGTAGTCAGGTTTGTCTGTCTTGCTGCTCATTCAGTCTCCAGGGGCCGCTTTGAGATGGGAGTAGGGGCGGGTTTCAAACCCACCCTTTCCGGCTTTCCGGCGGACCGGGCGCTCTCAGCCGCTCAACGTCGAAAACCAATAGACGGCAGGCAAGACGAAGAGGATACTGTCGATTCTGTCGAGGATGCCGCCGTGACCGGGTATGAGTATGCCGTCGTGGCCGGGTATGAGGTTGCCACTGTCCTTGACCCCCGCGACCCGTTTGAGGAGCGACTCGCACAGATCGCCCGACACAGCCGCCGCGCAGATCAACAGGCCAAGCAAGATGGCAGGCACCCACCCGATCTTGAGGATGCCTGAGAGGGTAATCGCAACCACCACCGCCCCCAGGATGCCACCCGCCAGGCCCTCCCACGTCTTGCCTGGGCTGATGTAGGGGATCATCTTGTGCCTGCCAAGCGTACTCCCCACCAGGTAAGCGCCGGTGTCGCAGGCCGCCGTGCCGAGCAGCACCGCCAGCATCCAGGCTACGCCACCGCCGCGCGTGGGGGTCTCGGAGAGGGAGGCAAGCAAAGGTCCGTAGCCGAGCAGACCGCCGGTGTACAACGCCCCGGCCAGCGTCAGGCCCAGGTCGGCCCACGCCAGATAAGGGCTGCGCGAGGAGACTGCACTCCCACCGACCCCTACCGCCTCGCGCCCGGCCATACTTGCGGAGCGCCCCCAGGCCAGCCCCAGGCGTGCAAGCACCAGGATAAGCACCAGCGCGAGGGCCATAATCTCCGCCGCCACCCCCGGCCCCGTATCGGCCACGCCCGAAAGGAGGTCGCCGCCAAGGTAGCCACGCAAGGCGAACAGGAGAGCAAGCGCGATCCCCGCCGAATACCACGGCGCGTAACCTGCCCGCCGCGTCATGCTGTAGAACTCGTGCGCGGCAAGGAGGGAGGCCGCCGCCACGAACAGCAGCAAGAGAGGCCCGCGCAGCCATATCGCCAGCAGCACGGCCGCTAGCAGGAATGCGCCGCTGATTGTCCTGATGCCTAGGTTATTCAACCTTTAGTCTCGCTCCTCTTGCGCCATATGGCTGACCGCACTATTATGCCACAATTCGCTTGCAACAACCGTGAGATATGAGCCGTAGATCATATTGTATAATCGACGCGGATTTGTATGTCGGAACAGCCTCTTAAGTTGTCATTTCTAGCCTGGTTCAGGTTCAATTAGGACAGTAGAATGTTCAAACAACCGGGGCGAACAGAGCAACCCGATCAGCAAAGCAAGCCCGTTAGCAAGAACGAGAGGCAGTGGGCTGTTGCTGCCATTGTAGCTGCTGCGACGGTTGGCCTGATCATCGTCTTAGGCTATATCCTGCCGGGAGAATGGGGCGGCTTCACCGAATACACAACGCCCAAAAGCGACAACGTGGAGTACCACCCGCGTAGAACGCTGTGGGATCTGCTATCATTGTTGGTTATTCCGGCAGTCCTACTCATAGCGGGCGCGCTTTTCACACGATTCGAGCGCGAGAACGACAACCGACTGGCACGCGAAAGAGCAGAACTGGATAGAGACTTGGCAGAGAAGCGTGCCGAGAAGGATAGGGAGTTAGCAGCTACTAATCTGCGTGATGTCGCGCTACGCGAATACTTCGATCGCATGTCGGACCTACTGCTCACCCAGAAACTCACCTCAGCGTCCGCTGAAGATCCTGTACGAGATGTGGCGCGCACTCGTACGCTTACTATTCTCCGTACTATTGCTGGTGACGGTGAACGCAAGGGGAGTGTTGTGCGGTTCCTCTATGAAGCTGAACTAGTAAGGGGCGACACTCCCCTTGTGAGTCTAAACGGTGCAGATCTAAGGGAGGCAAATCTCGTAAGCGCCAATCTCATAAGGGCAAATCTAGAAAGGGCTAACTTAGCTGGGGCTAACCTACAAAGGACTAACCTACGAGAGGCAAACCTACACAAGGTATCGCTTGCAGAGATACCTCTACGAGAAGCAGATCTGCAAGAGGCATACCCATTATGGGGAAACGTACGCAGGATGTCCCTATACGATGAATATCTACGCGATATATATTTGCAAGGGGCTGACCTACGGGGCGCTGACCTACGGGGCGCTGACCTACGGGGCGCTGACCTGCGAGAGGCAAACCTACTAGGAGCAAATTTGCTAAGGGCAAACCTACGAGAGGCAAATCTGCGAGGGACAAGAGTCACGCTGACAGAACTATTGCAGACCAGACATCTGGATAACGCAATCTTGCCACACGGAACTATATATAACCCAACACCTGTGGAAAGGATGAATCGTAGGTCGTATTTGCAAACTCATCTCGAAGCAGATAAGCCAGTCACACCGCCCGGCTAAGTTGTGACGGGCAGGTAGGCACAAGCTGCACGCCACAAAATGTTGTTCGCATAATTATCGTTGAACTTGCATATACGCCTCAGGTCAGAGTTGCTCCCCCAGGAGGATCATGGTGAGTAGTGAAAGACCCGATCTCAAGATCGCTGTCCTGACCGTCAGCGATGGCGTGACGGCGGGCACGCGCCAGGACGTGAGTGGAGAGATTGCCGTGCAGATGCTGTCGGAGCATCTTCGGCCCGCCACGATCACCTCGCTGGTGGTGCCGGACGATAGAGGTGAGATAGAGCAGGCGCTTATAGGCTGGGCCGGCGAGGGGTACACGCTGGTGGTCACGAGCGGCGGTACGGGCATCTCGCCCCGCGACAATACGCCCCAGGCTACCCTGGCGGTGGTCGATTACCAGGTGCCGGGCATGGCCGAGTTGATGAGGCTGGAGTCGTTGAAGCACACGCCGATGGCGGCCCTGTCGCGGGCGGTGGTGGGGGTGCGCGGGCGCACGCTGATAGTCAACCTGCCGGGGTCGCCCAAGGGCGTACGGGAATGCCTGGAAGCGATATTACCCATCCTGCCCCACGCCTTCGAGCAGCTGGTAAGCGGGGCAGGCCATGGGCAATAGCGTGAAGAGTATTGGTGCTGACCACACGGCTTAGGAATTGGGGGTTAGGGGTTAGGGATTGGAGAAGAAGGACCTTAAGATCTGTCTGCCAATGGAAGTTCCTTAAACGGTAAATGCTAGTTTGTTTTGTGCGTGAGGAAGGGTATGTAAGTGCCAGAGGACCGGTTGAAAGGCTAATCAGAGGGAGCGAGCTGAGCTAGATAAGCGGCTTTACTGGCGATTCTGACCCCTGTTGCCTCCTGTTGCGCGTTACAACACCTGTTTGGACCCGTTTTGAGGCACTTTGCAGCCGTTTTTGACCTGATCAACGGTTGTTCACACCCGAATAACTAGCAATTACCGTTT
>JBAURA010000638.1:0-8608 GCA_049580985.1 Chloroflexia bacterium | reverse complement strand
GGCATACGCGGCCCCGGCATCGACGCCGACCCCACCGACGCCTCGGCCCCCGTCGAGGCGTTCGCGGCCCAACTGGTGCGGGCCGCCGATGCCTTCATGGTATCTCGCGAGCTAAAACGCGACGGCTCGGCACAAAGCGTGCCCACTGTCCTGGCGGGCTACCCCTGGTTCACCGACTGGGGGCGCGACACGATGATAGCGCTCCCCGGCCTCTCAATCCCTACGGGCCGCGTGCGCGAGGCGAACAAAGTGCTTCGCACCTTCGCGCACTTCACCCGCGATGGCCTTATCCCCAATAACTTCCCCGACGAAGGCGAACTGCCCCACTACAACACCGCCGACGCCACCCTCTGGATGTTCTCCGCAGTCGAGCGCTTGGCCGAAGCCACCGGCAGCCTCACCACCGCGCGCGGCCTCTTCCCCATGCTCTCCGATGTGATCGCCTCGCACGTGCGCGGCACCCGCTACGGCATCCGCATGGACGAAGATGATGGCCTTCTCCGCGCAGGCGAAAATGGCATGCAACTCACCTGGATGGATGCCAAAGTAGAGGATTGGGTAGTGACGCCCCGCCAGGGCAAGCCGGTCGAGATCAACGCTCTCTGGTACAACGCCCTGCGCGTCATGGAGAAGCTGCATCTTGCCCTCAACGGCACGGTGCGCAGGGGCAAACTCCCCATGCCCGACTTCAGCGCCCTCGCCGGCCATGCTCAACACTCGTTCCGCGAACGCTTCTGGCACAATCTTGGGGGTTATCTCTACGACGTAATAGACGGCCCCGACGGCAAGGATATATCGATTCGGCCCAACCAGGTGTTCGCCCTCTCCCTCCGGCGCGACCTGCTGACCATGAGCCAGGCACGCAGCGTGCTAAGGGTGATACGCGAGCATCTCTTCACGCCCTATGGCCTTCGTACGCTCTCACCCAGCGACCCCGCCTATATTGGGCGCTACGAAGGCAACCGGCGGCAGCGCGATGGCGCATATCACATGGGCACCGCCTGGACGTGGCTCCTCGGCCCCTACTTCGACGCCGTGGCCGCTATCGAAGGCACGGAGGCCGCACGCGCCGAGCTGGAAATCATCCTCCCCGACCTGCGTCGCCACCTCGCCGACGCCGGCCTCGGCACGATCAGCGAGATCTTCGACGCCGACGAGCCATACGCCCCCACGGGCTGCATAGCCCAGGCCTGGAGCGTAGCCGAAATCCTCCGCATAGTCACGCTATACGGGACGACGGACGACGGGCAACGTAAAACGTAAAACGCAAAACGTAACTGTTACCGTCTACCGTCTACCGTCTACCGTCCATCGTCATCACGTATCAGGTATCACGTATCACGACCCAGATCAACTAATGAACCAACCTGCATGGACCCCACCGCAAACGCCCGAACCCGACCTGGGCAGGCTGAACTCTGCCGTGCGCGAAATACCATCGTACGTCCCGATGCCCGTACCTCCCTCCGACGGCATGGAGAGGGCCGGCCGCTCGACCCTGCCGGACCGCTGGATGCACCTCCCCACCGAACGACCTCTGCTGACCTACATCTTGCTGGCAATCATCGTCGTAATCTATATCCCGATGATGATTTCGCCTCAGTTGAACGAGCTATTTCTACAGTACGGCGCGCTGGTAAAGATTCGGGTCATAGAGGGTGAGTGGTGGAGGCTCATCACGCAGGCCTTCCTGCACGGCCCTCTGCTCCATATCGCTCTCAACGGCTATGCTCTCTATATGATCGGCATGGAAGTCGAAGGATTCTTTGGCAGGGCGCGCTTCGCCGCCATTTACGCGATATCTGCCCTGGCAGGTAGCGTCGCCAGTTTCATCTTCATTCCCTACTTCACGTCGAGCGTCGGCGCTTCGGGCGCGATCTTTGGCCTGGTAGGCGCGCTGGCGGTCTACTTCGGGCTGAACCGCACCCTTTTCGGCAGGATGGGCCAGGCTCAGTTCTGGAACATCCTCCTGGTCATCCTCCTGAACGTTGGCCTCGGCTTCTCAGGCATCTTCCCCATAGACAACTCGGCCCACATAGGTGGCCTGATCGCGGGCGCGGCCACCGGCTTCGTCCTCTGCCACCGCTACCGCCTCGGCCCCTGGCGCAACCCCCTCGTCCGCGAGGTCGAAAACACCAATACCGGCTCACTCCCCTGGCTTGCCATCGCCCTCATAGCCCTGGACGTAATAGCCATATTAGTGGCCGCCCTACTCTACTTCCGCCGCTAATGAGCATGTGGGAAGGGGAGTGACGTGTGACGAGTAAAACGTAAAACGCAAAACGCAACGGTTACTACTGACCCCTAACCCCTAACCCCTAATCCCTGATCCCTTTCACAAAACTATGGAGTACCTCTGGACACCCTGGCGTATGCAATATATCAGCGGGCCGCACCCCCGCTCGGCCCACGTGGAATCGAGCGAGGATGCGCCGATCCCTCCCGAAGACAAAGAAGAAGTGATCGCGGAGGGCGAGCGCATGGTGGAGCTAGAAAGCACGGGCTGCGTCTTCTGCGACCGCATCCGCTACCCGCCATCGCACGACCGGCTTAGCCTGATCCTCTTGCGCGCCGCGCACAACTTCGTGATCCTCAACCTCTATCCATACAACACGGGCCACCTGATGGTGGTGCCCTACAAGCACACCTCCAACTTCGTAACCCTCCAACCCGATACCCTCACCGAGATGATGACGCTCGCGCAGCGCCTACTCCACGCCATAGGTGACGAGTACCACCCGCACGGCTACAACATGGGCATGAACCTCGGCATGGTGGCGGGCGCGGGTGTCGCCGACCACCTCCACCTCCATATCGTTCCGCGCTGGGCAGGCGATACCAACTTCATGCCCATCGTCGGTGCGACAAAGGTGCTCCCTGAGCTATTGGAGACCACTTATGATAGGCTGAAAGCCAGACTGCTTGCAGAATAGACAAACGGGCAGCTTTAGGCCGCCCGTTTGTCTATTCTCTTATAGTCCAAATAACTCTCGTAACTTCTCCTCGATATTCCCCTGCATATCTTGGGATAGCTCACCAAGCTCCCGAAGGATTATTCGGTCGGTCACAGTTATCATTCGATGCAATCTAATAGTAGACGATACCCTTAATCCTGTTAGAGGGAAATCAGGCTGATTCGCCTCCAAAACATAGTCAGTATCCAAAGGGCGAGCAGCGATATTGCTGGTAATGAATGCCAGCACAACATGTCCATGTTCTCCAATCCCATCCGTCAAGCACACGGCGGGGCGTACTTTCATGTCCGAAAGATCATCGAATGGGAATGGTATTAGAACCACTTTCCCCTTAGCCATTGTATGGCTTTCCGTCGGTTACTCTATAGATGTCCTCGCTATCCTCCTTCAGGAAGGAAAATGCTTCGTTGCTTGCTGCCGCATGGAGCCATTCCGCTTCATCGATATCGTCAAGCTCTGGCATCAGAATAACACGCACACGACCTGGGCTGATGGAGTCTACAGGCTCATCGAGATGAAGCTGGCCTTTCTCATCTATGGTTCCACTTGTCTCTATTGTTACTGTCGATGCCATAGTCGTGACCTCCCGTGCTTATTCTAAGGTAAAATGCTAGGTTCACACAAGATCAAGTTCTATATTCAATCCTATTGGTTCGTTAGAAATCTCTCCACAGCGCCATTGTACTCATTGGGTCGCTCCATAGGCAGCATGTGCCCAGCACCTTCCACTATAAACAACAACGATCCCTTGATCTCCCTGTGCAATTCTCTGCTCAGTGTAGGAGGCGTGACCCGGTCTTCTCCACCCGCTATCACTAGCGTGGGCGCAGTGATCTCGCTCAGCCGATCCTCCACATCAAATTCGGCGCATGCTTCATAGTCGGACATGACTACCTCCGGTGGAGTACGCAGCATCTGCCGCCGCGTGCCGTATCTCACGGCCTTCTGCTTATACGTGAGCGCGCCCTCGTGCGGCCCGAAACTCCGCGCGAGGATAAAGTCCACCGCCGCCTCGTAATCATCCCTCAGCAGTTCCATGAGCCGCGCCGAGACCGGATATCGCGCCCCCGCGCACGTCAGCACCAGGCCGCGAAGCCAATCCGGTTGCCTCAATGCCAGCTCCAATGCCACGGCCCCACCCATCGAATGACCGGCCAACACCACTCTCTCCAGGCCATTACGCTCTATATATTCAGCTAACCAATCGGCGTAACCGGCGATGGACGATGGACGATGGACGATGGACGATAGCTCTTCTAACGGTTCCTTACTGGTGGCCCCTGGTTCTCGACTCCCATGCCCCGGCAAATTGACATAATATGCAAGTGGGAAAGCACCTTGCTGCAAATGCCAGAAATCCGCGCTCGACCCGGCTCCATGCACAAATATTAATGTATATTCAAGCTCACTCACCTCAGCTATTTGCCACCTCCCGTCATCCAAATCGTTCTATCGATTGTAACAAACCAAAACATCCTCAGCGAATCTCCGCGCCCCCCGCGCCTCTGCGGTGCATATTCGCAATCGAATAATTGTCCTATCAGGTCCAAATACCATATAATACGTATGATTACACAGTGGAGGAACCCTTTTGAGAGTTCTTATTACGGGCATTACCGGCTTCGCGGGGAGTCACCTGATGGACTACCTGCTTGCCGAGCACCCAGATGCCCAGGTCTTCGGCATCTACCGCCGGAGGAGCCGCCTCGAGCACCTATCCCACGCCCAGGACAAGCTGCACATGGTTGAGCCTGGTGTCGCCAGCGTTACCACCCTCGAGCATGCCTTCCAGCGGAACAAAGTCAACCTGGTCGAGTGCGACCTGATGGATGCGTTCAGCACCCACAAGCTGGTCGCCTCCGTGCGCCCCGACCGCATTTTCCACCTGGCCGCGCAGAGTCACGTTCCAGCCTCCTGGAATGCCCCCGCCACCACCCTCCAGGACAACATTATCGGCCAGGTGAACCTCTTCGAAGCCATCCGCGAGGTTGGCATAGATCCCCTGGTGCACATAGCAGGCTCGTCCGAGGAATACGGCATGGTCTACCCTGACGAGGTGCCGATGAAGGAGAGCAACCCCTTGCGCCCCCTCTCTCCCTACGCGGTGAGCAAGGTGGCCCAGGAGATGCTCGCCTACCAGTATTACCAGAGCTATCGCATCCGTAGCATCGTATCGCGGGGCTTCAATCATAGCGGCCCGCGTCGGGGCGAGAATTTCGTCGACTCTTCCTTTGCCCGCCAGGTGGCCCTCATCGAAAAGGGCAAGCAAGAACCCGTCATCTCGGTGGGCGATCTCAGCAGCAAGCGCGACTTCACCGACGTGCGCGACATGGTGCGCGCCTACTGGCTCCTACTCGAGAAGGGCAAGCCGGGCGAAGTCTACAATATAGGCTCCGGCAGCACCCGCCCCATGCAGTATGTGCTCGACCTGCTCCTCTCCATGTCCAAAGTAGACGTGAAAGTGCACGTGGACCCGGCCCGCCTGCGGCCCTCCGACGTGATGATCCTGTGGGCCGACTCCTCCAAGTTCGTCGAGGCGACCGGCTGGCAGCCCACCATCCCCTATGAGCAGACGTTGCGCGATCTGCTCGACTACTGGCGCGAGCGCGTGTAAATCCGACTGAAACTGGTACCATGAAGAGAGCCCATTCTGTTTAGACAGATGGGCTTTCTTCATTAGTGGATATGGGGTAGCAGGACAGGCGGTTAGCGCTATTGGTGAAGTCTTCGATCGCTTACTAGGCAATCCATTTCGATCTGATCTGGTATCAGGACAGCTCACCAACACCTAACACAGTTCCCACTGCTCACAGTATATGCCACCTGGCCGCCACGGTCAAGACCCTCGAGGAGTAGATCATCCCGGTCCTACGGAGTACTTCTCATACTACCCTACCGCCTGCAAGTACTGAGGCTTGGCGAAGAGCGATGCGTATAGCAGCTTCCCATCCTCCTCCACCACCTGCCCCGCGAAGTTCACTCCCGCCACAGTGTGCAGCTTGAGGTCTACGTACCGCTCCTCCTCCTGAAATTTGAACTGCTCAGGAGGGGTATGGGCAAGCCAGCCGCCCACTTCCTCACGCTGCTCCAACCTGCTTATTCGTAACTTCTCGCGTAGCTCGAGCAGCGTGCGCGCTTCAAATGGCCTGATCTCTTCGTCGTTCGTGCGCTCTCGTTTCTCCACCGACATGGCCGCCACGCCATAGGCGAAACACACCAGAGGCATCCACATCTCCTGGAAGTACGAGGCCGTAGGGGCGATCTCTACTCCTGCCAGCTTCTCCCTGATGAAAAAGAGCGCGCCGGTCTGTCCCTGCATCAGCTCGAACCGGCTCCTGTACTGCGTGAGCATGGCCCGCGAGCGACTGATGATCTGCTCCAGGTGGCCGCGCCCACGCAAACCGAACTCCCGGTTCAATTGGCTGATGGAGTCCCAGATCTTGTTGTAGCCCACCTGTCCTCGTCGCTCCAATGCTTCGTTCCGCAATTGTACCGGCAGGATGAAGAACCACTGTTCGCGACCCTCCAGGTAGCCACCCTGCGCAGCCTGCACGCAGCAAGCGTCATTGAACATCCGCTTCTGGCCCGCGGCAATGAACGCTGACCGGCAAAGCGCGTGGTTCTGCGCTCCGTCTTGTATGTAACCCATGTGCAACGGCACAATTGCCACCCCACTGCTCGCCGGGTTGCTCAACTCCACGTTGCCGTAGCCCTTCACTCGCGATAGCTTCAAGCCGGTCAGCGGTCCTACGAAGCGCCCGTTGCTGTCCGGGCCAAACACGGGCACCACAGTCATGGCCCCCGACCTCTGAGGCATGCCAAATCTATATGTTGATAGGTCAAAGACCTGAGGAATTAGTTGCTGGTAGTCCACGGCGCTACCTCTCTTTCAACCCTGTCAAGTTTAGCGCGCAGGAACTCGCGCACGCTTTTCTCACGAGCCCCATCCTGGGCCGCGGTGAATAACCTCAGCATCACATCTTCAAAGTCGCTTTGATGCCAGAACTCAGTTTCCGGCAGGTCTGGTGCGGGTCGCCTGAACGATAGATCGTCTGAGTGGCTGAACTTGCTATGGCAGAAGATTACGGGTATTCGCAGCCCAAGTTGCGGCAGGGTTGCTACCACCCTCGCCAAATCCCCACTATAAACGTTCTCGTAGCCGTCCGACACGATCGCGACAACATCCGGCGCTTCCTCCAGAGCGCCTACCAGGCTTTCTGCCAGGTCGGTTAGCCCTGCCGGCCACGGCAGCCGGTCGGAGCCTGCGCCACCGACCTTATGGACCCGTAGTTCCGCGCAGTTCCGCGCCAGCACCCGCTGCAACGCTACCGACTGCGCTACGATGCAAAACTCGCGGTTCCCGTATCCCCTCGTGGAGGCTGACACATCCAGCACAACGGCCACCTTGCCTTCAAACCTCGGCAGTAGCTGGGCAGCCTCGTCGACGAATCGCACAAGCGCCTGCTCCAACTCCATGGTTGTTCCACCCTGGTAGATGTGAACCAACGTGGCTGCAATGTTGCCCCGGTTGGTTGCTGTGACTACGTCGGGCCTTTCGTACAACCTGCTCCACGCCTGGACATATTGAGCGTGCGTCTGTGCATAACCGGCTTCCGTCGTCACTGGCGACAGGCTCTCTTCGCCCCGCTGGCGGTATAGATATGCCAACACTTCTATCAGTCGCTCAGGTTCTCTGGCGAAGCGCAACAGGTGACTTCGCGCATACGTACTATCGCTTGCAGGAGAGAAGATAGTCCGCACTACCCCGCGCGCCACGTCTTTGCCAAGCGCATGCTCCAGGGAATCGACTACGCCGCGTCGCCTCCGCCGGGCCATATCGGCCAGCTTGGGATGGTTCACAACATAGTCTACGATAGCGCGCGATGTATGCTTATGGTTGGCCCTCGACCGCCTCAACGCCAGGAAGACGGTCAGGGCATCGTCGGCGGGCAACAAGGCCAGGAGCAGTGCGCTCACCCTGGATAGGGTGCGGCGCGCATCCTCGGTCAATCCCACTCGCGTGCCATGCAGCAATTGGAACAGCACTCGCATCCTCTGCCCTGTGAGTGCCGACTCAGATAGGGCCGACAAAGCATATAGCTCCGGATCGCCCTCGTACATGAGTCGATGCATCTCGCCGTCGGTCCAGTCAGGCCCCTGGTTGCCTCGCCTCACAACAAACGGCTCTTTATGAGTATGTAGGTGCTCTAGAAAAGAGCTTGATATGTGTGCCGGTGCCTGCATTTCTATTCTCGCAACTCCACAGCGTGCGCTATCTCTTTGGCCGCCACTGCAAATCATTATAGTCACGCTGCCTGATGCTGCCAATCGGTCTGCAGAGGTAAGTTTCCTCAGACCTCCGGCTTGCTACCCCCGATCCCATAACGTATAATCTAACCAGATTACATGGGACCGACCAACAAGATGGCAGACACCGGCGGCAAGAGTTCAGCGCCCATCCTTGTAGCGGCGCAAATGCGCGAGCTAGAGGCGCAAGTTCGCACCTGCCCGCTCTGCCGCCTCGCCAAAACGCGCACCAACGCCGTGCCGGGCGAGGGTGACTACGGGGCCGAGGTGATGTTCATCGGAGAGGGGCCGGGCTACCACGAAGACCGCCAGGGCCGCCCATTCGT
>JBAURA010000637.1:0-7358 GCA_049580985.1 Chloroflexia bacterium | reverse complement strand
CTTGTGGGTGCCCTCTTCGGGTGAGATCAGGATATGGGAACAGGGCACCCACAAGGGGTGCCCCTACGACCTCTCCGCCATAAGTCGGAACGTTTATGTCGTCTTAATTGAGAGCTGCCGTGAGGGGCTACGCCAGGTTGCCCTGAGTGGAGCAAGCTGCAAGGAGTGTATACGAAGGGATTGAATTAGGGTGGGTCGGCTTTGGCCTGGTTCGTATATTGTACCTGGTCGATGGAGAGCGAGATATGCGCTTCGCTCAGGATGACAAACCCATACTTGGGTAGCTAATGCATGTGGAGCTTGCAACTTGCTCCACGGAGGGGCTAACGTAGAGCAGTACGCCACCCTTCCGGCACGTTCTCTCCATACGCGATGTCACGCGCGCCGATGAAGGCTGCAAGATCCTCTATCGCTCCGGCGATGGCCTTGCCGGTGGCGAGGTCCATCGGAGCATTGGGTTCCGCGTATACGTTGTTGACGTTCAACCGTTTGGCCTTGCGGTCCACCAACGGGTCGATGCGGCCTATGAGGCGGTCGCCGTGCAGGATGGGTAATACGTAGTAGCCGTATTTGCGCTTGTCTTTGGGGACGTAGATCTCGATACGGAAATCGAAATCCCAGAGAAGCTCGGTGCGTGCGCGGTCGCAGATGAGGTTGTCGAAGGGTGACAGGAGCGTGGTGCGCCCTTCCCAATCTCTGCTTCCGGCCTGCTCAATCAAAGATAGATCTTCGCAATGGGTATACCAGGGGCCTGCCCACTTCTTTTCGCTCGCGCCCTCGCCTTCCACCTGAACACGAACTATGCGGCCTTCCTTCTCTAATTCAGTCAGGACGGCGGGCAGTTCCCAGTAGCGATTGCGGGTAAAATGCTGTAAGATGTCGCGCTTGCGGGCTACGCCGAGCGCCCGGATCGCCCTTTGGGCCGATTGTCGCACCACCTCACGCTCGGATAGCTCCTGGCGGGGCGTCCAATCGGGGAGCACGTGCTCGGCGAGGTCCCAGTAGCGAAGCTGGCTCCTGCGCTCGGCGACCAGCACTATCCCCTGCAACCACAGGAAATCGAGCATGCGGTTGATGTTGCGGTCGTTGGTCCACCCACTGGACCACCAGCTGACGGTGGCTTTCTCTTCGAAGTCTTTGGACGATAGGGGGCCGCGCTCGCGCAAGGACGACATTACGTTATCGAGCAGGGTATGGTTATCCTTCATCCATTGGCGGATATGCACCACCCAGGGCCGGTCGCTAGTGTGGTAGCGGCGCATCTGGTAGCCGTGGATAGGAAAGTCTTCGGTGAGGACTATGGCGGCGGCATGGGCGAAATACTCGAACATGGAGCGGTCGCGCCACAGGACCTGGTCCCAGATGGCGGGATCGTAATTGCCAAGCCTGCTCCATGGGACGAGTAGGTTGGTGCGGGCCACTGCGCTGATGGGATCGAGTTGGACGCAGCCGAGGTCGCGCACCAGTTCCACCAGCCCTTCAGCGGTGGGCGCGGGACGCGGTCCGGCCAGACGCTGACGGGTGACGGCAAGGCGGCGGGCCGCAGTAGGGGAGATAGGAATGGGCGTATTCATGCTCAGATTATAGCATGTATGTTCTATATGTGCATTGGGCTTTAGACCGAGTTTTCGGCGCGATTATCCAGATAACCCGTAGGGGCGTCCAGACGGGCATGTGTTGCAACTGATACGTTTGGGGCGAGATCGCCCGGCAGATGAATCTGCGGACTACGCAAGCAAAGTCCGCCTTCGCGGACTGCTCTCACATCATTCTCGTCTTAGTCAGGGACGGACGAAGAGCGAGACAGCCAGCCTTCGCGGGCTTCGCTGACGTAGCACGTGGCTTCAGCCGCCGTGCGCTCTCGGTGCTCGTGATTGGTTGGAGACGCCTGAGGGCACCTGTACATGTTACCCCTACGGGTTTTGTGACGTGCCCAGGCTCGAGGAATGTTGCGAATTGGGTTCCGTGCCCCCAGAAACATTGCCCCTGTAGATCGTGTAGCGGGATTGTCGTTCGGCGACTTTGTAGGTTGACTCTAGCGCCTGCACCGTGGCGTCAGAGAGGCGTGCCAGGCCACGCTCATGCACCACTATCAACGAGGCCAGCGATGCGCGCGCAAGGAAATCGGCCTGGGGGCGTACGCTCTGCATGACGGCGTAGGGGTCGTTGCCGTGCTCGCCACGCACGGAAGCGCCGATGAGGTCGCCCCAGTCGCGGGTGTCGAGGTCCAGTCCCAGGTAGATCATGTGCCCGTAGCTGTCCACCAGGTAGCCGGTAGATGTGGAGCGGCTCGGAGGGCGCGCCGCCAGGATGTTGAACTGCTCGTCGGTGGATAGCACGGGCGCCCCCGGCGGCACCGCATCGTTGGCATAGCGGCCAACCAGCTCGAAGATGCGGTCTTCGCAATGGGGGCACTGGCGGGTGGTCATGCCCGCCCACTGCAATACGAGCAGAGGCAAGGCGCACAACAGCAATAGGCCAAGAGGCAGCAGATTAGCCACGACGCGCCTGCGCCCGGCCGATGTAATGCGCCGAGCCAGAGCGGACCGCCGCCACAGGTCGGGCAGGAGACTGACACATGCCCCCAGCAAGCAGAGTGGCGCGGCAAGCTGTATGTAGTAGTGCTGGTAGAAGGAGCGGCTGTAGGTAAAGAGGATCAGGCTGAAGAAGGCCCACAAGATGCCCACCCGCCAGGGCCCAAGCGACCCACGCACGCGGACCCAAACCCACAACGACAACACAAGGAAGCCTAGCGCCGCCATGAGGGGGGTGAGGGCGTTGGCGAGGCTGGCGGTAAGGTCGCCCACGCGAGCGGGGGTATCGACCACGCCGTCGCCTGGGCGCAAGAACTGGAAGAAGAGCACCTCGCGCAGGAATTGCTGAGGCGCAAGCAGGAGGAACGGCCCCACCACCACCAGGAAGGCAGCCAACGCACCCAGGACCAGGGAAAGGAACGGCCTCATAATTTTGGATCTTGGATTTTGGATTTTGGATTGAAGAGTATCGAGCGTGGGCGAGTCGCCTGTAGGGGCGGACCCACGTGTCCGCCCTTTCCCCACGCGTCGGTTCTCCAACCGCAGCCACACCATATCGGCCACGATAGCTAACAGGCAAGCCAGGCCGGCGATCTTCGTGAGGGCGCTAAGTGTAGCTATGGCCCCAACCAGGAAGAATGCAAGGTGTGGAGAGCGGAGGGCTGAATACCACCGCGCTTTGGGACGACCTTCGTCGTTCGCCCTTGGTCCTTCGTCCTCCCCCAGCCCCGGCCTCACCCACAGATACAACAGCACCGCCGCGCATGAGAGGAGCACGAGCGGGCCTTCAAGCATGATCTTGCGGTTGATCTCCACAACCCTACCATCTACCGCCCACAAGCCGCCGGCCAGGGTGCCGCCCCAAAGCCCCGTGAAACGGTAGCCGATCCCGAATAAAAGAGCAAGCGTAACCAAACTGTAGAACACGGACAGGTAGCGCGCCATCATGAACGAGGTGGGGCTGCCCCATTCCGTGAAGTGGTAGGCCATAGCCGGCGCATATGCGATAGCCGCCATGGGAGGGTGCGCGAAAAAGTAGTCGCGGTAAGGGAGTATCCCCTGCAAGAAGAGTTGCGACGTACCTGCGTAGACCCCTTCGTCGTCGTAGGGGAAGCGGCTCAGCCCATAGCTCTGCGGCCATAGCTCGACCATGCGCCCCACCCCACCGATCAGCACGAGTAAGGTAAGCACAGCGAAAGGCAGCCACCGCGCCAATCGTCTGCTTTGGTTATCTGAAGTGGAGTGTGCCGCTGGCTTGCCTGATGCAGACCCCAGGGCTATGCGCCGAACGGAAAGGAGAGCCACCCCCAGGAGCCAGGCAGCCCAGGCCAGCCACGGACGTGCATCGTAATGCGCTTCTAGCGGCTCTAGCAGGGCGATACGCAACGGCACATCCCAGGCCACCCGCGCCCCTAGCCAGCCGGAGAGGCCCTCGATCAACAGCGACAGCAGGCGCAGGTTGATTGCCACACCCAACGCGCCATAAACAACTAGAATGCCGGAAAGATAGGGGATGACACGTGCCAGTGTGCTTGAACCAGGCAACCAGGACCTCTGCGACTGCATGGAGCGATTGTCGCAGAAGGATAGGTGGCTGTCAAATAGTTGTTGGTTGTCAGTTGTCAGTTGTCAGTTGTCGGTTGTCGGTGGGAGGGCAAAACGTAAAACGTAAGGCTCATGTATGCAAGGAGTGCAAGGCCGATACTTCGCCAACCAAATTCCCTTTTGTCATTCTTCACTGCTTTCTTACGTGCGCCAATAAAGCCTGAGTTCCAAGGGCAAACTTAACTTCTTACTTAAGGAAGTTCCATAAGAAGTTAAGTTCCCAACTACTCAAGGTACTATGGGCTGATGCTTCAAAACCTACCTCACACATAAGGGAGGTTCCGTGGGAGGTAGGTTTACAGCATGTGAATCTGTTCTGCTCACTTAAGGAGTTTCCATATTCAGAACAGATTTATGTCAACTAGCCACCGACAACCGACAACCGACAACCGACAACCGACAACCGACAACCGACAACCGACAACCGACTACTTCGTAATCTCTACGTTGCCTACACCTGCATCTACCGTCAGGTCCAGCTTGCTGGGGGCGCTGGCGTAGCCGCTCGTGACCCAGACGTTTTCGCCCTGTTGGGCGAAGCGGTTGCCTAAGGTTACGTTACCTACGCCTGTGTCTACCGACACGCGGGCTTCGGCGTCGTCGGGTATGTGTAGCACCAGGTTGCCCACGCCGCCGTCGATGCTGGCCGCGAGGTTGCCGGTTGGGCTGGGGAAAATGACCGTGGTGTTGCCTGTGCCGCTGTTGATGTCTAGCCTGGTCAGGGTGACGCCCCCCAGGTCGAGCGTACTGTTGCCCACGCCGAGGTCGGCGTTGAGCGCCAGGGGCACGCGAGGATTCAGATACACACTCCACATGGGCGCGCGCGATTGGCCGAACCAATTGAAGTTTAGACCATGCTCATCCGCGGCCTGGATAACGAGGTTGGCACGCTCGCCGCTTACTTCCACGTCGGCGCTGGGAGGCTGGTGGTTGGCGTAGTACTCAAGCCGGCCCGAGGCGAGGCTCTCGATGTTGGCCCCCCCGCGCACCTCCAACCCACCCATGCCGAAGTCGATCTCGACCGTGGCGGATTTCGCGCTGCCGAGAGGAACATTCATATCGTACGTCGTCAGGTCGCCGCGCGTGGCGAAGCCGGTGTAGAGGATGAGCGCCCCGCCCGCGCCGAGCACGAGCAAGATAATAAGTAGGGAAGCGAGCGGCCTGCGCCTGCCTATGATCAGGTCGAGGCCCACGGCGATGAGGGCGAGGGGCCACAGCCGCCACAGGTCGCCCCATATGCCCCAGGGCAGAATATCCAGGTTGTTCAGCAGCAGCACGATGCCTGCCGCGATCAGGATAACCGGCCCGGCCATCGGCGCGCCCACCATGCGCTTCGGCGGCGCGGGCGGCTGTATGTATTCGGGCTGGGGTGCAGGCGCGCCCTGGGGCTGGTAAGGGGGGGGGTAAGTTTCGATCCGCTGAGTCGGCACGCCCGCCGGAGGGGTATCGCTCCTGCGGGCGGGTTCCGAGGGTTGGTTGGAGGGAACTTCGTTCATCGTTTTGCCTTTGAATTAAATGTATCAGGGGCGAGACATTAGCTCGCCCCATGAGAATATCATATTATGCCCTGCGGCGCGTCAGCAGGCACAGGCCGACGCCTATCAGAACGAGCGGCCACCAGGCTCCCCAGAAACCCGGGTGGAAGAGGCCCATCTTAGCCAGCAAGAAGAAACCGCCTACCGCGATCAGTATCACCGGCAGCATACCATAGCGCGGGTGCGCGCCGGCGTTGAATTGGGCGCTGGACCCGCCATTGGCCGGCCCGCCGTTCGGAGCACCGTTAGGAGTGCCGCCGGGGTTGCCGTTGCCGGTGCTGTTGCCGCCGTTGGTGGGTGCAGGCCCAGCATGGCCACCGAAGCCACCACGCACCCTGGCGCCCATGTCGTCCAGGTTCTCGCGGACGATTTCGCCCGCGCTGGTGGCCGTGCTCCCGGCAGTGGGAATCAGGAGCCACATAGCGAGGTAGGCGAGGATGAAGCCGCCACCGGTGAAGAATGTCAGCACCACAAACGCGATCCTGGCGATAGTAGGGTCGATCTTGAAATAGTTGCCTAGCCCGGAAGCCACTCCGCCAATCATGGCCTCGCTGGTGCTTCTATAGAGCCTATTGCCATTCATGTAATAACTCCTCCTGAATGTCACCTGGTAGGTGATCTTTGTATAGGCCTGGTAAGCGGAAGCCAGGCTACTTCCTCAGTCCTCAGTCCTCAGTCCTCTTAGGCAGCGGGGTTGGGGTTCTTGGGTATGACTACGCTGAGAATGATGTAGATTATCAACACGGGGAACAATCCGGTCACGAACAACAGCAGGATGGTGATCAGGCGCACGATGGTGGGGTCGAGGTTGAAGTACTCGCCCAGACCACCGCATACACCCGCGATCATGGAGTCCTTGTTGCTGCGGTAAAGCCGCTTGTATTCCATTCCCATGCCCTCCTTCCGAACAATGTTTGTAGCTTGTTGTGGTCTTCATTGTTAGTTACGCAGTGCCTGGCCGGAATGTTTCAGGGAGGGACGATGGACGGTTGTCAGTTGTCAGTTGTCAGTTGTCAGTTGTCAGTTGTCGGTTGTTGGTTGTTGGTTGTCGGTGGATAGCGTAAAACGTAACTGACGTATGAATTCTGCTTCGCGTTGGTCCATCGTCCATCGTCCATCGTCCATCGTCCACCGTCCGTTCCCCGCGGTCTACATCGCAAGTCCCTTGACAAGAGTGGTGGGTTCGGGTACTAAATATGATCACAAGCAGAATATGAACGTAAAGGCAAAGACGGAGAGAGTAAGCCGGGCGCTCGCGCCCAGGGAGGGTATGGCCGAAGACTGGGAGCCAGCCCCGCAGAACCCGGCCCAAGTTCACTCCCGAGCCGGCAGGGGAACAGTTAATTTTGAATTCTTAATTTTGAGTTTTGAATTAAGGCTGATAATAAGAATTCAAAATTACAAGAGTAGTCTGCCCCGGTAGCTCACCGTTATCGAGTAGGAGCGATCCGCCTGGCCTTGAGCGGCGGGCAGGATCGAAATCAGGGTGGTACCACGTGGCCGCGCCTCGTCCCTGGCGAGTGTGCGGCTTTTGTATTGCGGGAGGACGGCGGACGGTGGACGGTGGAGGCGTAAAACGTAAAACGTAAAACGTAAGTGGCGCATGACGTATGACGGTCTACCGTCCACCGTCTACCGTCAACAGGAGGGGATATGGCGACATTACGGGAGCAGATCGAGGAAG
>JBAURA010000636.1:0-3576 GCA_049580985.1 Chloroflexia bacterium | reverse complement strand
GCACGGCGGATAAATCCGCGTGCAACGTCAGCGAAGCCCGCCTGCGCGGGCTGTCTAGAACGAAGATGGGGGATTTAGGAGATTGGGGGGAGGGAGTTGACGATGGATTGGGTTTGGAGGGAGATGTGGACTACCTGGGCGATGAGACGGAGGATGTAGCTGGGGTCGTCGGGGTTGTTGGGGTCGGTGTGGATGTTGGAGCGGGGGTCGGTGGAGACGCGGTACTGGTCAATGACCCATTCGAGGGCGGAGCGGTTGCCGAGGCGGTAGTTGTAGGTTTCGGGTGGGATGCCCGCGATGGTGAGGGAGGGGTTGTAGCGGATGGAGGCGCGGTCGGGGGAGAGTTTCATGGATTCGACGCGGAGGGTGTAGGGGTGGTCCGGGTTTTCGAGGTGTTGAAGGGGGTGCTGGGGGGCGGATTCGTAGTCGCGGTGGAGGGTGGCGAGGGTCGCGCCCTCTTCGGCGTAGGGACGGAAGGCGGCGGGCGGGACGAATGGGATGCGGGGGAGGTCGCGCTTGAGATTGGCGGCGTACTTGGTGCGGTATTCGGGGGAGTGGAGGACGGCGTAGACGTAGTGGAAGATGTCGCGCTTGGTGATGGTGGGGTCGTTGTAGTGGGTTTGGAACTGGGTTAGCGCCCAGTCGGTGATGTTTTCGCGGCGGTTTGTGCCGTCAGGGTTGTAGGTGTAGAAGGGGAAGCAAAGCGTACCAGCACCAGGGCCAACTAAGTGTAGATCCGGAATCAACTTACTTAGTACAACCATAAATGGCTTTTCTGACCCAGGATTAGTTGCACAGATGGCATAATTCTCTTGTTCTTGTGCTAGTGTTGGAAATACGTGTGCCACTGTGCTGGGTCGATCAATAAAGCCCTCCGCAAAATACAGGTATCTCTTGGCAAATGGTCTATACAAAGCCTGTCTGATAGCATCCGTCGAAAAGTCAAAATACTTTGCTCTCGACAAGTTCAACTTAAGACTTTCGCTCCATTTTATGCGTTTGTCGTCGTAAGATACGAAATCATCAACAGTAGCCGTCGGGTTATTACGTCGAATCCACCTGAGCACTTGTCCATTGTACGCGTCAATGAATGCCATTGCTCTTTCACCAAGTCTGGAAGCATCAAAATCATAAGCCCACTGATCACGAGCAGTGTTAACACCTATGCTATAGGTCTTGAATATTGTGGTGGTATCTAATGCAGATACTTCTCTGGCTTCCTTGCTGCCAATAGGCATAAGCATATCGAAATTAGCATTCATACCTTCTGTAAGCCAGTTGTTGCGAGCATCAGATATTAGCAGCCGCCAATTAACCTGAGTAGCATCTTGAACCTCAGTAAGATGGTGTAGCTTTTGCTCTTTCGACCAGAATTCGTCGAGACGGGCATAGTATAATTCGTGGGCTGTATGCTCGCTGTTCCGAATCATCATTGTGATTGTTACGCCAACTTGGATGCCAAAGACGTTGTTCTTGGTCCCTGATAGCTTAGGATTCTTACGGACGTTGCCGCCAAGATCGAAGGTGTAAATGCGCGTAAAGTCTTGTAGTAAGTGCTTACGCATACCATCGAAGGCCAGTTGCTCCATGAAGGAGTTATTAGATACAAAGCAAATGATGCCATCACGATTGCCTAGCCGATCCGTCGCCCACCGGAAGAACTTAACATACATATCGTAGAGCTTGGTCTGAAGAGTGGCTCTTGAGGCCGCGCCGTAGGTTTCGCGGATGCGGGAATCTACGCGTGGGTGGCGGCGATTCTTGTTGTTGTCGTTTTCGTTGACCTGACCGACATTGTAGGGTGGATTACCGATGATAACACGGATGGGGGCCTGGTTCTGGCGGACAATGCGCTCAGTATTGGCGGGGGAGAACATGGACTGTTGGAGGGTTTCCATGTTGAGGGTGTCGGCGAAGACAAGGCCCTCGAAGGGGGCGTAGGTGCCTGTGTGCTCGTAGTAGGCGTGCTCGATGTTCTGGGCGGCGATGTAGTAGGGGAGGAGGTTGATTTCGTTGGCGTGGAGGTCGGTGGCGTATTTCTGGGTGAGAGCGGGGGTGGAGGTGATGCGCTGGAGGATCTCCATGATGAAGGTGCCGGTGCCGACGCAGGGGTCTATGATGTGGACGCCTGGGGAGGAGAGGGAGAGGTCGAATTCGGCTTGCAAAGCTCTTTCGACGGAGGAGACCATCCAGTGGACGATCTCGTGGGGGGTGTAGACTATGCCGTGAACGTCGGCGGCGCGGGTGGAGTATGCCTGGAAGAATTGTTCGTAGAGGGTGTTGAGGAGGGATTGTTTTTCGGAGTAGTCGGTGATGGTGCGGGCGGAGGCTTCGATGGCTTTGTAGAAGAAGTCGAGGCGGCTAAGGAAGGTGTCGCGGGAGAAGGACCTGGAGGTGAGAGCGGCTACCATGCGCTCTAGCTCGACGGCGACGGAGTTGCGGCGGACGAAATCGGGGTTGTCGAAGATGGAGCGGAAGATGCGCTCGGTGAGGATGTGCTGTTTTAGCATGTCCTCGACTTCTTCGGGGGTGGTGGCGGGGTTGAGGGCTTCACGGCAAAGGGTAAGGAAGGAGTCGAGGGCATCGCGGAAGGCACGGTTATCACGCTTGGCTTCGTCGATGATCTCGGTGAGGCCGCGAGCCAATTCGGGGATGCGCTCGCGGAACTCGGCAACGGCCTTGTGGAACTCTTCGATCTGGGGTTCGGAGTAGGAGAAGAATGTATCGAGGAGGCGTTGGAGTTGATCGGGGTCGGTGATGGGGTGGTTGAAGACGACGGAGCCGTTTTGATAGAGGACGGCGCGGCGGGTGTCTTCGAAGATGGTGTTCTTGAGGGGATAGCCCGAGGCGATCTTTTTGTTGATCTCGGTATCTAGGTCGTCGGCGGTGTCTTTGGCCTCCCAAATGCCACGCGTGAAGCGGTAAGGGTCGCGGATGAGGCCATCGACCTGGATGCGACGTTTGCGGGTGCCCTCGATGGATTGCTCACCGAGTACGACAAGCCCATGAGGACGGCCCATGTCATCAAGAAGGCGTTGGAAAGCGGTGCGGGTGGCACCTTCGTTGTGAGCGCCCTGATGCTGGAAGGTAGCGAGGGTGTTGTAGTATGTGGCCAGGGGTTTGGGGAGTGCTGGGGGCATGGTAAATCGGCAGCGGGATATTGGCTGGTGGGTGGTTATGTTCTATTATACTATAGGGTTGGTGGACGAGGAGGAATGATGGGAGCAACTGATTTGTTCAACGAGCAGCGTCTTGCCGGTGTGCTGCTGATACTGGCGTTCATTTTGTTCGCTATCGGCGCGACGCTGCCGCTTGTGGGCAAGAAGGGGAATGTGAGATTTTTCGGCCTGCCGATGCGGGAGTATTTGGTGGCGGTGGCGGATAACGCTGTCGCCTGGCGGTGGGCCAACATTTTCATGGGGGGAGCAGTCGTGGCGCTGCTGGGCGGGCTGACGATGCTGACTACGATATTGGAGGGGGCCAACGAACGGGCGTTGTCGCGATTGGGGCTGGTGGGATTCCTGTTGGCGGCGGTATTGTGGGTGATTTTCTCGGCATTTCGGGCGGTTGTGACGG
>JBAURA010000635.1:0-8229 GCA_049580985.1 Chloroflexia bacterium | reverse complement strand
TTCGGCAGCCGCGCCCAGGCCGTTGACCCCCAACCCGTCATCCCCGCCGGCAAAGATGGCGGCCACGGCGACCACTGGGGCTGCGTCATCCGCTCCGTCCAGGAGAAGGAGCTGATCCCCTACCTCGCCAACATCACCCGCCAGGACAACCACCCTTACACCTACAACTTCGGCCCCGGCTCCACCCACAAAGGTCTAGCCTTCTACTCGGAGCCTGGACCCGTGCGCGCCTGCGTGCTCGTGGTAAACAACATGCTCGCCAGCGCCTACCCCGAAGTACAGGGCGGCCCCATCTGGCCCGTCACCATCACCGAGCTTATCCCCTGGGCTAACGGCGTTGAAGGTCAGGTCGTCGGTAGCTGTCACGGCGCGTCCCTCGGCTTCTTCGACACCCGCTTCTACGCCAACCAGCGCCGGTATGACCTCGGCCAGACCTACAACTTCCACATGGGCGCGTTCGCCTACACTCTCGCCCCCGCCCCCGATACCGAGTTTGACACCGACGCGGGCGCCAGGCTTTCCATGAAAGGCGCTCACGCCTACATGCCCGCCAACCTCGACAACGACCAGGCCGACGTTGACGACCTCTGGTTCCACAGCCCCCTCGAACGCGAAAAAGAAGGCGCCTACCTGCTCGGACCCCCCATCTACTCCTACCCCATAATCATGGCCATCCCCAACGACTTCGAGCTACAAGTCAACCTCTACGCCGCCCCCCACAACCTCGCCCCCGAAATGCACAACGCCAAACCCGGCGACGACCTCCAGGGCTACCTCTGGCTCCAGGGCCACCTCGCCACCTAACCAGTCCCAGGTTCCAGATTCAAACCCATTCCACCCACAACAACCAACAACCAACAACCAACAACCAACAACTGACAACTGACAACTGACAACCATCCCCCAATGCCCCCCACTCCCCCAAAACAACCATACGACGAGCTAAACCCACCCGTCGAACCCGGAGTGCAATGGCGGCGCTCAGCCGTCCTCATCCTCCTCTACCCGAAAGCCGGAGAGGACTACCTCGTCTTCATGAGGCGCACCGACACCGTAGCCCACCACAAAGGCCAGATCTCATTCCCAGGCGGCGGCCAGGACCCCCAAGACCCCGACATAGTCTCCACCGCCCTCCGCGAAGCCCAAGAAGAACTCGGTATAGACCCCCACATGGTCCAGGTTCTCGACGTTATGCCCGACTTCTACGCCCGCATCAGCAACTTCATCATCACCCCCGTCATAGGCCGCCTCAAACCCCAGGCGAACGAGCACGACCTGGTCTTCCGCCCCAATCCCGATGAAGTAGCCGAAGTAATCGAAGTCCCCCTCCGCGCCCTCCGCGACCCCTCCATCCACCGCACCGAACAGCGCACCCGCGACGACATCACCTACAACCTCCACTTCTACACCTACGGCCCCTACGAAATCTGGGGAGCCACCGGCCGCATCATACGCGAGTTCCTCGCCAGTTATGAGTTTTAACTAAGACGAAATGCCCAACGGTCCCACCCACGATTTCATAACTGTCGTATCCGCCGCCGCCATAGCGCCGCTGGTGCTCAACACCGCCTTGCCCGACAACAACCCCACCAACTCCGTAGTCCTCCTCGGCTCCTACCTGGCCTCCGGCCTCCTCTTCAGCCCCGACCTCGACCTCCGCTCGGCCCCCTACAGGCGCTGGCGTATGCTACGCTTCGTCTGGCTCCCCTACCAGAAGCTCGTCCCCCACAGGAGTTGGATCTCGCACAGCTTCTTCTTCGGCCCCCTCCTCCGCATCCTCTACTTCGCCATCGTCATGTCCGCCCTTACCTTCCTCATCCTGGCGGTGATCAACGCCCTGGTGCCCATCGACCCCACCGGCACCTTCCTCAGCACCGCCGCCCAGGTCCGCGCCTGGATAGAAACCCACCCCTGGGTGATCGCATACTCGGCGGCGGGCTTCGTCCTCGGCGGGGCCAGCCACACCCTGGCCGACTCCATCTGGTCCTGGATCAAGCGCAAGCTACGCTTCAGACTGCGCTTCTGACCAAACAACCTCGGATTACCTCGTAGGGGCGGACCCACGTGTCCGCCCTCTCTCCTCACCCCGATCTTGACGATATGCGAACAGGCATGCACATGGATATAGGACCTGAGCAGTAGTACTTAGGTCCCTTTTAGCATTACCGCGTATTAGTACTAGTACCTCTAAAAACGCCCGCATTTCCACCCATCCGGCTGTTGTGCGCGCAGCCTTTTGCTCGTACGATACATTGGGGCAGCAAGCGTGCTCAATATATTTGTGCGGCGTGCCTCCCCAGCAATCAATTCAAGAAACGGCAGGGTCAGATCACGCCTCGTCAGAGTTATCTCTCTGATTGAAGGCGTTCCTCCCTGCGCGTTCATAGGAGAATCAAATTGGAGTCAATGAAAAAACAACCCGCATCCCCATTCACGCGCCGGCTACCGAAACCAGTCCGCGCCCTCTTCGCGCTGGCGCTGGCGCTCCCCATCTTTGCAGCAACTGCAGCCACGCCCACCCCTCCACAAGCCTCGGTCCACCCTCTCCTTCTCGAAGCCGCCACCCACGATCCAGCCCGGCTAGTCGACATCATAGTGCTCAAGTCCGCCCGCACCGACAGCCCCGATAGGCTCGTCCAGTCCCTCGGCGGCACCGTCACCCAGCAGCTAGGCATGATCAACGCCTTCGCCGCCCAGATACCTGCCGGGGCGATCTCCCGCCTCGCCCAGGCGGGCAACATCCGCTCCATCTCCCCCGATGCCCCCGTCCACGAGACCGGCAGCCCTTCCGCCTGCTCGCAGTGCATACCCACCACCAATCTGGTCAGCGCGTACCCCCAGGCGGTAGGCGCTACCCGCCTCTGGAACGCAGCTCCCTACCTCCAGGGCCAGGGCGTCACCGTGGCCGTGGTCGACAGCGGCATCAACGGCAGCCACCAGGACCTCCAGGCCGCCAACGGCACCACGCGGGTCGTCGTCAACAAAGAGTTCGGCGAGTCCACTAACACCGGCGACGGCTACGGCCACGGCACCCACGTCGCTGGCATCATCGGCGGCGACGGCGACCGCTCCAACGGCGGCTACATCGGCATCGCCCCCAAAGTGAATCTTATCAACGTCAAAATCAGCGACGATGCGGGCAACATCCGCGAATCGGATGTCATTGCCGGCCTCGAATGGATATACAACAACCGCGCCGCCCACAACATCAAGGTCGTCAACATCTCGCTCACCAGTTCCGTCTACAATCTGTACCATCTCAGCCCCATAGACGCAGCCGTCGAGATCCTCTGGTTCAACCGCATAGTGGTAGTGGTGTCGGCAGGCAATAACGGCATAGCCGCCCTCAATCCGCCCGCCAACGATCCCTTCGTCATCACCGTGGGCGCTGTCGATGACAGGGGCACGCCCGCCATTTCGGACGACCGGGTCGCGTCCTATTCAGCTTACGGGCCAATTATCGGCGGCCTCAATCTTCTCAAGCCCGACCTCGTAGCCCCCGGCTCGAACATGGTCAGCGCCCTGGCAAGCACCAACGCGGTCATATACCGCGACCATGCAACCCACCGCGTCAATGACCACTACTTCAGGATGTCGGGCACTTCGATGGCTGCGCCGGTGGTGGCGGGCGCCGTCGCTCTCCTCCTTCAGGACGAGCCGAATCTCAACCCCGACCAGGTGAAATACCGCCTCAAGCAGACCGCCAACCGCAACCTGCTCCAGTGGAACTACAATATCCTGAAAGCAGGCTCCGGCTACCTCGACGTATACGCGGCGGTGCGCGGCAGCACCACCCAGACCGCCAACACGGGCCAGCTCGCCAGCCTCCTGCTATGGTCCGGCCAGACACCTCCCCTCTGGGGCTCTACCACCTGGACTTCGGTCAACTGGTCCTCCGTCAATTGGTCCTCCGTCAATTGGTCCTCCGTCAACTGGAGCAATGGCACCTGGGGCGGCGACGACTGGAGCCTGCTCCCATAGCAGCGCCCATCTTCTAACCTATCGCATCTGGACAATGAGGGGCATCTCTATACTACAGAGATGCCCCTCATTGTGTGCTTTGAACAAACAACCCCAGCAGTGCAACCGCTCAGACGGCCCATATGACCGCTTCGGAGAATTGATGTTCATTTTCGCTCGGGCTTGACTTCCTTTCTTGACTTCAAATGCTATTGGCACGAGGAGCGCGTATACGATAATAAGAGCATTAGTACATTGTGATGTATTTCACTCACACAAGCTATTGACTCTAAACCTTGATTTGCATATAATCGAACTGCCACGGCAACGCTACTGTTCGCTAACCATAGACACTCAAGCTATCAACCCCATTCCAGAAGCAGTTATTCTGTTGCGTATTGCCAGTTTAGACCTCTCGCACCTTGTCCTCATACTACCCAGCCCAAGCACAACCAGTTTGCCAGAGGTGTGGTAAGCCCTCTTACCTCAATTATCAGCCCCGGTGCCGGCATAGAATCCAATAGCTGACTGAACTTCATTGGGGCAAGTGGAAGACCTTGCTCCAATCATGGGATTCCAGCGGGCATCCGGCGATCGGTTAGATATCAACGAAAGGGGGTGATTTACTAAGCCGCTAAACACGTATGCATCGAGTATGACCATAACGGCCTGACTGCGCCGTCTAATGCTCGATGAGTGGTCTACCGAACAATGTACAAAAAGGAGACTAGCTGCATGGACACTCTAACAACCAACATTGTCTCGACTGTTTACCGCCATACCCGCAAACTGGGATTTCTCAATTCCCTGGCTGATGCGGTTGTGAAAAAGATCGCTCCGCATACTACGGCATCGGCGTGCGCCACGGGCTATACCTGCGGCTATTACTGCGGTGGCCCTTGCGGCGGCGGAATCGCACGTATCAGGGTTTATGCAATGAGCCCCCTGGCATGCAACTACCCGGAATTTCAGTACGAATGCTCGGCCGGTTGCCTTTCACATTGCGCCGAGTAAGCGCGCAGCCGGTTCCGTTCGCAGTTGTCGGTCGATGAATAGTCTAAGTGCCTGAGTGGGCTGGCCTAAAGATGCGAACATGCCCATATAACGCTCTTATACGCGTACATAAGCAGCCCACAAGGCATATCATGAGCGATGACATTCACACGTCATCGCTCATAATTTCTGTATGCCTGTGCCCTATTCTCGAGTAAGAGCATTGAACCTTGGCAGATCGAAGGATGCCTGAACCATGCAAAAACTTATAGGCTTACTCGCCGTCCTGGTATGCTTGCCTGCCATCTTAATCATTATCATTCGCTACATCCTGATAGTGATAGCCGTAGAGGGCCGGAGTATGTATCCTACACTGAACGATGGAGATAGGGTATTAGCCGTACGGTTCGATGTATGCCCGAGGTGGTTGAGAAGTCTCTTGCGGCCCGAAAGACGGCTAAATAGAGGTCGTATAGTGCTTGTTAGCCCCTGGCTCTTGCCATCAGCCAACCTTAAGGATCTAAATGCGACCACTGTTTTTATCAAACGCATCATAGGCGTAGGAGGAGATACCGTCGTTACCTCGATCACCGATATGGACCGCGAGTTGTGGCCCGATCATCTTGCCGCACACGATAGTGAAGGCAAGCGTACATGGCATATCCCGCCTGGGCACTTCTTCGTGCTGAGCGACAACCTACCAGGAGGCTACGACTCCCTCACCTGGGGGCCGGTGTCATACCGCACCGTGCTTGGCATTGCGATACGAAACTTATCTCGTAGGGCCAGCCTGAATGAGAACAATTCGCCGCCCGCGCTTCGCAACCATCCCGGGGTTCAAGCCGGGGGAGTCGAACAGTGAGACTGCCTCCGTTGAATAAGGTATCGGGGGTGCGTAACGCACTCCTCCATATGCTAGCACTGGCCTGGCAAACATTCCCTCTTGGCGTGGTAGGCATCATTTCGCTCAACTTACTATCCGGGTTGATTCCGGTGGCAACAGCCTGGATCACCAAGCTTATATTCGATCAACTCGCCCAGGTTATACGTACAGGTCCACAAAGCGGGCTTGGCACATCAGCCACCTCAGGCAGTATGCCAAATACTTTCCCACGGGAGTTACTCATCCTGTTGGGCATACAAGCCGTGATAATGGTGCTGGGCCGAGTAATTAGCCCTCTCAACGGCTATTTGAACGCCGAAGCCGGGCGCAGGTTGCAGCTCAAGACCCAATCCGTGATCTATAGGAAAATCAACAGCCTACAAGGCCTGGCGCCTTTCGAGGACCCGCGCTTCTACGATACCTTCCAACTGGCCTCGGGGGGCGGGACGCGCGGTCCATCCCAGGCCATATCGATCTCTATGAACCTGTTGCAAAGCACCGTTACCCTGGTCGGACTGCTCGGCGTGTTACTCCCTTTCAGCCCTCTCCTCGCGGGGGCGGTAGGTCTAACAATCCTGCCACAGCTATACACTTACCTCAAGATGGGCCGGCAACGCTTCGATGTAGCTGTCAGGAATAGCCCCAAGGAACGCCGGGCGGCTTACTACGGTCAGGTCCTCTCCGGCCTTCAATATGCCAAGGAGATCCGCCTGTTCAACCTGACCGACTACTTCATGAATATGTTCTTGTCCACCTACAAAGAGATCCACGGTCTACAGCGCGCTCAGCAGCGGCGCGAGCTACGCTGGCAGGCAGCGCTCGAAGTGCTCGGCAGCTTGGTGGCGGTTGCTGCGCTCACGGTCGTTATTTTGGAAGCTTTCGCGGGGGGTATAAGCATAGGGGACGTTACACTCTATGCCAGCGCTGTGGCAAGCACGCAAGTCAGCCTGGCAAGTGTGATCGTGGCTCTGGCAAACGTCAATGAGAATGTGTTGTTCTATAAACACTACACCAGGCTGCTGGAAATGCCCCAACCTTTGCCTGCTAATAATGACGGGCCACAGCCGGTCCCGGCCCTCAAGCTGGGCATCGAGTTCCGTAATGTATCCTTCAGGTATAGCGCCGAACACCCCTGGGTCTTACGCAACCTCAATCTACGTATACCGGCAGGCCGGTGCATGGCCCTCGTGGGCTTGAACGGCGCGGGCAAGACTACCCTGGCTAAGTTGCTGACACGTATGTACGACCCCACCGAAGGAGAGATATTGTGGGACGGCACGGATATTCGCCGTTTCGCTCCGCAGGAGTTGCGTCAACATATCGGGGCTATCTTTCAAGACTTCGTTCGCTATGATCTGACCGCCCAGGAGAATATAGGTCTTGGAAATGTTGCTAATTTGGACGACACCAGATCCGTTCAACTGGCGGCAGTACGAGCAGGGATCCACGATGTGATAGAAGCCTTGCCACAAGGCTACCAGACTGTTATCAGTCGCTGGTTGACTGATGAGACGCAGCGCGTAACCAATAACGGTGCGGGAGGCGCGGGCATCGACCTATCCGGTGGAGAATGGCAGAAAGTCGCGCTCGCCAGGATGTTTATGCGCGAGGCCGATTTGCTTATACTAGATGAGCCTACCGCTTCCCTGGATGTTCAGGCGGAACACGACCTATATAGCCGTTTTGTAGAGCTGATGGCAGGACGAACCAGCTTGCTCATCACGCATCGCTTTAGTTCCGTACGCATGGCAAACATGGTCGCCGTGTTGGAAGACGGACATATTACTGAGTGCGGGGCTCACCACGAATTAATCTCGCTAGGCGGTTCTTATGCAAGACTCTACACTACTCAAGCGGAGCATTACCGGTTCGGATAGTTGTTATCACTCCAAATCACCCATGGCAGGCCCCGAATGCAAAAACCATTGAGCAACTATCACCGTTGGGATGTCACCCCCGAAGAAGCGGTCGCCATCCAGCTATCCCTGGCTTCCCGCGTCTCCCTCACCCCCGACTTCGGTGACGTCCGCTACATAGCGGGCGTCGACAACAGCGCCACCGGCGTCGCTCGTTGCGCTATAGTGGTCCTATCATATCCCGAGCTTGAGACCGTCGAGATAGCCAGGGCCGAAAAGCCGCTCGTCTTCCCCTACGTCCCCGGCCTCCTCTCCTTCCGCGAAGGACCCGCGATCCTGGCCGCCTTCGACAAGCTCCGGCACTCCCCCGACCTCGTCTTCTTCGATGGGCAGGGCATCTCCCACCCCCGTCGCCTCGGCATCGCTTCCCACATAGGCGTGCTCCTCGACCTCCCCACCCTCGGCGTAGCCAAGTCCCCCCTTGCCGTGCGCGGCGAGCAGCCCGGCCCCGACCCCGGCGTGTGGACCCCCTGGCAC
>JBAURA010000634.1:0-4644 GCA_049580985.1 Chloroflexia bacterium | reverse complement strand
TCCTTCGCTTCGCTCAGGATGACAACTCCCTTCCTGGTTCGTTTCCTGCCATATTTTCGTTAGTTATGCACTGAGCTTGCGAAGAATGACAAGGGCGAGTTGGTGGTCCATTCGGACACATTTTCGTTAGCAGGAGCTACTTAATATGAGTAGCTTATTATACCACCCTGGCTAAGAGCAACGTTGTATGCTGCCTCGGCCTTTGCGCTCAAGCTCTCCCAATTGAATTGCGACCACACGCGCTGATTCGCTTGCTTGCCTAATTGGGCGCGCTTTGATGGGTCGGATAGGAGGGCTGATACTGAGGATGTTATGCCGCCCAGGCTGCCGGGTGGGACCAGCACGCCCGCGTCGCCTATGAACTTCGCGGCTTCTCCAACGCGGTGGGCCACTATGGGTAGCCCCATCAGCATGGGTTCGAGAAGCTTCATGGGGCTTTTGGCGCGGTTGAGGAGGGTATCCCGCATCGGGTAGATGCACACGTCGGCCAGCGACAGGTAGGCAGGGAGCTTGTCGCCGGAGACATAACCGGCCATGACCAGGTTAGCCGCGATCCCCATGCGCGCGGCCTCGGCTCGGAGCGTGCTTTCTTCGCCCGCGAAGCCCTGGCCTATTACCAGCAATTTGGCCGTGGGGTGCTCGGACAGCACCTTACGCATAATGAGGAGGGGCCATTGGGCCGGGAAGACGTCGAAGCGGGTGTACAGCAGGACGGTTGGCCCGCTTCCCAAGCCTAGTGCTGCCCGTAGTTTGGTCTGGCCGTTGTTATCGGGCGTAGCGTAAGCTTGCCAGGTGGCGTATTTGTCGCGCCATATTCCATTCGGCATGTAGATTACGCGCGGCCTGGGTATGCCCATGTTCCAGGCCCGCGCCTCCAATGTCTTGCTGGCGGCTGTGACTGCCCCCGCCATGCGCGGCAGTAGGGCTTCCATGAGGAGGAGACTCAGGCGCTCCACGCGAGAGTAGCGGTTCAGATCGGCCCAGCCGCCCGGCCCTTCCCAGTCGTCCACGTCGAGCACCCACGGTATGCGCAGGGCTGAGAGGGCGAACCCCGCCAGCCCGGTGTAGCCGACCGGTTTGAAGACGTGGGCGACGTCGGCGCGGAAGCCGGCCAGGGTGCGTTCCGCTTGATCTTGTCCGCCTGGATTGGTTGGCCGTAGTGCCTCTCGCAGTAGTCCTGCCGTAAGCGAGAGGGAGTTTGGGAGCCATCTCGGCAAAGGGAGGGTGACGGTATGGACGCCTGCTACTTCATCTCCTTTTCCGGTAGAGGATATATACACGCTTTGCAGCCGTCTGCCGCCTTTCCGCGCCGAAGGGTCGTCCCAGGGGGGTATGACGACCCGCACCATGTGCCCGCGCGCGGCCAGCGCATGCGCCAACGGCAAAATACGGGCCTGCACGGTCCCTTTAGGGCGCACCCCGAACGGCGCGAGTAAAGCGATCCTCATGGGGATATTATAACGGACGGTTGATCGGTTGTCGGTTATCGGTAATTACGGATTACGAATTACGGTCGTCCATCGTCTTTCGTTTGAAGCCCGTTAAATATACTTAACGACATTACTGGTCGAAAACTGGACTCTTTCTTGTATGCTTTTTGAGTGATCTTTTCGAGGACGCAGCGCCGTCTGCCGCCGATGGCCTACTGACAACCGACAACCGACAACCGACAACCGACAACTGACAACTGACAACTGACAACTGTCCATCATCTGCCGTCTGGGGTCGGAGATGATATACTGGTTACTATGGCTATTTCTACTATCGAATATGATCCCAGGCATGTATATCAGGAGCGGACCGAGCGGTTTCGGCGGGAGCGGGATGCGTTGGACGAGCGGTGGAACCGTATCGGGAATGTGCGCTTGCTGACGTTTCTGGTGGCGGTGGTGGCGCTTATCTGGGGCTTTTGGGGCAACATCGTGACGCTGTGGGCGATGGGTTTGCTGTTGATCGTTGGCTTTTTTGTGCTGGTGTGGCATCACAACCGGGTTGGGATGGCACGGCGGCGCGCGGGCGAGCTATATCGCATCAATAACGAAGCTATTATGCGCCTGGAGAAGCGGTGGGACGAGCTTCCGTTACGGCACAACGTCGAGGTGCGGCCCGGTGACCCATACGCGCACGACCTGGGGATCTTCGGGCACGCTTCGCTCTTCCAGTTGCTCGATACGGCGGGCACCTTTACGGGCGAGCGGACGCTGGCGCGATGGCTGGCTTCGCACGCGCCTCCCGAAGAGGTGGGCGAGCGCCAGGAGGCGGTGCGGGAGCTGGCCCCGATGCTTGATTTGCGAGACGAGCTTTACCTGCGCGGCAGGCTGATGAGCATGAACGACGACAAACCCGACCCCGCGCCTTTCTTGCGCTGGGCAACAGCCGCGCCCTGGCTGGCCGAGAGGCGCTGGCTTCCGCCCCTGTCGTACGTGAGCGTGGCGCTCTTCTGGGCGCTGGCACTGGCTCATGCTTTTGGGGCGATTGCTTATCCGCTGTGGTTCCTGGTGGCTGCCGCCAATTTCCTTTTCTCGCTCAGCGAGGGGCGGAAGATCTACGGCATCATAGAGCAGGTGGACGCGGGCGAGCGCGGTTTCAAGCAGTATGGCGAGGCGTTCCACCTGCTTTCGTCGGCGCGGCTGGAAGCGGCACGGCTGAGGGGGTTGCAGGCAAAGCTGGCTAGTGGCGGCACGCCCGCGCACGAGGCTATTCGCCGCCTGCAACGGCTGGTGAACTTTACGGTCCCGCCGAGCGCGCAGCTTTATTACGTCGTCCAGGCGATCACCCTCTGGGACGTGCACCTGCTGAGGGCGTTGGAGAGATGGCAGGGTAAATATGGCCGGCACGCGCCCGCCTGGCTGGATACGCTGGGGGAAGCGGAGGCGCTGTCTTCGCTTGCCTCGCTGCACCATGCCAATCCGGCGTGGGTGTTCCCGACCGTGGATCGCTCTGTGGACCGCCTGGATGCCGTGGGGTTGGGCCACCCTCTGCTGCCGGACGACGTGCGCGTGGTGAATGACGTGGAGGTGGGGCCACCGGGCACGTTTCTGATGGTCACCGGCTCGAATATGTCGGGCAAGAGCACGTTGCTGAGGGCTATTGGGACGAACGTCGTGCTGGCGCAGGCGGGCGGGCCGGTGTGCGCGGCGAGTATGAGTATGCCACCCGTGCAGTTGTGGACGGCTATGCGGGTAGAGGACTCGCTGTTGCGAGGGGTGTCGTACTTCATGGCCGAGCTACAGAGGCTGAAGCAAGTGGTGGAGGCCGCGCGGCAGGCACATGAGAAGGGAGAAGCGCGACTCTTCTATCTGCTGGACGAGATCTTACAGGGCACGAACACAGCCGAGCGCCAGATCGCCGCCCGGCGGGTGATAAGATACCTGGTTGAGATGGGGGCGATAGGCGCGGTCTCGACCCACGACCTGACCCTGGCCGACTCGCCGGAGCTGGCCGAGGCCGCGCGGTTGGTCCACTTCACCGAGCAGGTGCAGGGGGGCAACGGCCATGCCGCGCCCCAGATGCACTTCGACTACAAGCTCCGCCCAGGGATTGCTACTTCTACCAACGCGCTGAAGTTGATGGATATTGTGTTTGGGAGGTAAAACGTAAAACGTAAAGCGCATAAGCTATGAGGGCGATCTTAACTTCCAACTTAAGGGATTTCCATTGGAAGTTAAGATCGCGCCTAAGTGACTCACGTTTTGCGTTTTACGGCTGGCACTCCGGGAAGAAGGCGTTGGCGACTATTTTGCTTACCTGGCCACGGGTGGCATTGCTGTTGGGGCGGAAGTAGGGCCTGTTCTGGGGGGGTACACATGGCTCGCCGGGTTCGCCGCACGGGTAGCCGCCGATGGCTTGCCGGTTGGCTAGACGTTGGATGAAGTCGTAGAAGGTGGAGGCGGGGGGCACGTCCTGGAACGCCTGGGGGCCTGGCGGGTCGCTGAAGCCGGCGGCATTGGAGACGATCTTGGCTATCTGGCCGCGAGTGGCGTGCGCGCTTGAGCGGAAGTAGGGCTTGTTACCGGGGGGCACGCACGGCTCGCCCGGCCCGCCGCATGGGTAGCCCGACATCACGCCCCGGTTCGCCAACCGCTGTATCCAGATGAAGAAGGGGTTGGTGGCGGCAGGCACGTCCTGGAATACCGCGAAGCCGGTCGGCTCGTTGAAGCCCGCCGAGTTGCTCACGATCTTGGCTAGCTGGCCCCGGCTGACGTTCGGGTAGGTGCGAAAATAGGGGTCGTTGTTGCCGTTGCATGGCTCGCCGGGCCCGCCGCACGGGTACCCTCCCAGCACGTGTCTGCACGCCAGGCACTGCACGTATACGTAGAAAGTAGAGCCTACGGGCACATCCGCGAATTGCACGCCGCAGAGGATAGGGGTGCCGGTGGCTACCGGCGTAACGCTTGGCGTTGGGGTGTGGGTAGGCTCCATCGTTGGCGTGCCGGTTGCTTCCACTATCTCGGTTGTTGTGGGCGTTTCCGAAGGTGTTTCGGAGGGCGTAACCGACAGGTCGGGCGTGGGGGTGGGGGTTTCCGAGCCGTCAGGTGTGGGGGTGTCGGTAGGTGTGCCGGTGGGGGTGGCGGTAAGCTCGATGGTGGGAGTAGAGGCAGGTGGAAGCGTGTCCGTGGGAGACGGTATCGCGCTGGCCGTGCC
>JBAURA010000633.1:0-1925 GCA_049580985.1 Chloroflexia bacterium | reverse complement strand
GATCTGAAGATACCCTCACCGACACGATCAGCGCGCGCAACGGAGCCATAGAGCGGCTATCGACCGACCGCGATGCCGGGTGGGGCATCCATGTGCTCGCCGGTGGCGGCTGGGGATTTGCGTCTACCTCCATGCTCACGCCCCAGGCCGTGCGCGAGACGGCGCTACGGGCGGTGGAGATCGCCCGCGCCAGTGGCACCCGGCGGGCCTCTCGCTCCGACCTCTCCCTCATGCCCACCGAGACGGGGGAGTACTACACCACCCTGGCGCTTGATCCATTCGAGGTACCCCTACAGGACCGCCTTGCGCTGGCTATTGAGGCTACCAACAGCATGTTGCGCGGGGGAAGCCGGGTGAAGGTCGCCACCTACATCGTCTACGCCGAGCGGCACGACAAGCTATATATGAACAGCCTGGGCGCGCATCTCCGGCAGGGTATCACCTACACGTTCTTCGACATCACCGCCGTAGCCGTAGACGACACCGGCTACGCGTACAGCCGGTCCCTGAACGACATGAGCCAGGCCGGGTGGGAGTTCATCGAGGCGCAGGATCTGGCGCGCGAGGGCGAGCGCGTAGGCCGCGAAGCGCACGAGCTGGTGGCCGCGCCGTGGGCGCCCTCTGGCCCTCAGCAGGTGGTGATCGGGTCGGACTTTGTGTCGCTGCTGGTGCACGAGTCGTGCGGCCACCCGACCGAGTTAGATCGTGTGCTCGGCTGGGAAACGGCCTTCGCGGGCAACTCCTTCCTGAGGCCCGAAATGCGCGGCACCTTTCGCTATGGCTCGCCCCTGGTCAATATGACCGCCGACGCGCTCCTGCCGGGCGGCTGCGGCACCTTCGGGTGGGACGAAGAGGGCACCCCCGCCCAACGGTCGCCCATCGTGCGCGAAGGCATTTTCACCGGCTACCTCTCCTCCCGCGAGAGCGCCCTGGCGCTCGGCGAGCGCTCCAACGGCTGCGGGCGCGCTACCTCCTGGGGGCGCATCCCCATCGTGCGCATGGTGAACGTCTCCCTGGAACCGGGCAGCGGGTCGCTGGACGACCTGGTCGCGGGCGTGCACGATGGCCTGTACGTCGAAACCCCCTCGTCCTGGAGCCTGGACGACAAGCGCATGAACTTCCACTTCTCCGCCGAGTTGTGCCGCGAGATCAAGGGCGGCAAGCTGGGCGAATTGCGCAAAGGCGCGTCGTTCCAGGGCCGCACCCCGCAGTTCTGGGGGTCCGTGCGCGGCATCGCCGGCCCCGAAGAGTGGCGGCTCCGGGGCTTCCCCCACTGCGCCAAGGGTGAGCCTCTTCAGTTATGCCCCGTCTCACACGGCGCTTCCCCGATCCTGGTGGAGGGATTGCGCATGAGCGAGCGGCATTAGGGCTGGACGGTGGACGATAGCGTAAAACATGGGTGACGGACGAAGGCAAACTTAACTTCCAACCTTAAGGAAGTTCCATTGGAAGTTAAGATCTCCCCTTACGCACATAGCAGAATCGGGAAGATCACCCGGCGATTAATGAACATTAGAAACTTGATCAAATAATAACCTCGATCTCGGATCAAGGCAGTCCGCGAAGGCGGACTTCGTTTGCGTAGCCCGACAATTTATTGTCCGGGCGGTGTCTGCGTAAGGTGAGTTAAGATCACTACCAATCGTAGGGTGCTACCCATCTGCGGTCCTCCAAACCTAACCTACGACGTAAGGGAGGTTCCATCGTAGGTAGGTTTGTACGCACAAGAATCTGATCTGCCGACTTAAGGTATTTCCATCGTCAGACAGATCTTAAGGCGCCTCTTCTCTGCCTTCTATAACTGCTAGGCCCGTAACCCTTACCCTTACCTTACCCTGACTACCGCCTACCTAATGAAATACCTAATTCTTGGTATTGTGCAGCGCCTCTAAGTAGGCGTATAATCAGGCTGCAAACAGGTACTA